>JAHFFL010000160.1 GCA_023247955.1 Candidatus Omnitrophota bacterium | reverse complement strand
CCCTGATTTTGATAAAAGGCGAGTGCCTAAATGACACTCGCCAATTCATTCGCCGAGGCGGGTGGCCGACCCGGAGCGAGCACAGCCGAGATGCCGAAGGCATCGAGGACTGCGCAGCGCAGGGCGCCGAATCCCCGGTTGTTAATTTAGGAACTTATTCTAGGAGACACTCAGCAGTATGAAAATTGTAGAATTCCTGAACGAAAAAGCGGTCACGGCGAATATGGTCGCCAACACGAAAGAAGCGGCGCTGCGGGAGCTCGTCGACGTGTTGGCCAAAGCCGAAGGCATCAAAAACCGCGACGAGTTGGTCAAAGTGTTGATGAGCCGCGAAAGCTTGGGCTCCACCGGTATCGGGCAGGGCGTCGGGATTCCGCACGCCAAGACCAACGCCGTTAAAAAACTCGTGGCGGCTCTCGGTATTTGCCCGCACGGCGTGGATTTCGACGCGCTGGACGGCGAGCCCGTGCATATCTTTTTTCTTCTGATCGCTCCTGAAGACTCGGCCGGCCCGCATTTGAAGGGCCTGGCGCGCATCTCGCGGCTGCTCAAGGACAAATACTTCCGGGAATCTCTGAAGCAGCTCAGAGACGAGAAAACCATTCTAAAGCTCATTCGAGAAGAAGACGCCAAAAAACCTTAAAGCGCGTCCGAAGTCGAACCACCGTCATTCGATTTTGAAGGTCCGAAGGACGGGTTGTGTCCGGGATTGTAAAAAGATTATGAGGGTCGTTTAAAAATGGGATTATTCAAGTGGCTTTATCCCGGCATGCGCGTGAAACGCTGGATATTTTTGTGCTGCCTCGGCATCATTTTTTGCTCGGTGGGCTTTGTGCTCACGATCACGGAGGTGCAGAAAACCAGCGGCAGTCTGATCGTGCTGCTGGGCTTCAGCATCGTGTTCATCAGCATCCGCAAGATCATCAAGTCGGTGGTGACGGTTTTGCTGCCGCAGCGCGAAAACGAACTGGTCAATATCATTTACCAGAAGCGGTACCTCGAGCGCGGCGCGCGAATCGTCGTGATCGGCGGCGGTTCCGGCCTGCCGGTGTTGCTGCACGGTTTGAAGGAGTTCACTTCCAACATCACGGCCGTGGTAACGGTGGCGGACGACGGCGGTTCTTCCGGTCGATTGCGCAGTCAATTCAACATCCCGCCTCCCGGCGATATTCGCAACTGCCTGGTGGCGCTGGCCGACGCCGAACCGCTGATGAGCGACCTGTTCCAGTTCCGTTTCAAAGAATCCGGCGAGCTGGAAGGGCACAGCTTCGGGAACCTGTTTATCCTGGCGATGATGAAAGTGACGGGTGATTTTGAGAAGGCCATCCGTGAGTCCTCAAAGATCCTCGCCATCCGCGGACGCGTGGTACCCTCGACGTTGAAGACGGTCACCCTGATGGCGCAACACAAAAACGGCAGTGTCACGATGGGGGAAAGCAATATTTCAAAAACGTTGAGCCCGATCCAGCGTTTATTTCTAAAGCCGGAAGGCTGCGCGGCCGCCGAAGACGCGCTGATCGCGATCCAGAATGCCGACGGTATCGTGCTGGGACCAGGCAGTTTGTATACCAGCATCCTGCCGAACCTGCTGATCGAGGACATCTCGAACGCGCTGGCGGAATCTCCGGCGCCGAAGGTGTATGTCTGCAATGTCATGACGCAACCGCATGAAACGGACCATTTCACGGCTTTCGACCACGTGAACACGCTGGTTGAGCACGCGCGTCCTGAGGTTTTGAGCCACGTCCTGGTTAACACGGGGCCGATCTCGCCTGACATCTTGAGTAAATACGCCCTCGAGGACGCGTATCCGGTGACGGCGGACTTGGCCAGGATACGCATGCTCGGCTATCAGGTGGTGGAAGACAACCTCGTGAATTTTCAGGACACGGTGCGTCACCATCCCCGCCGCGTGTCCAAGATCATCCTGGATATCGTGAATGAATGGAAAAAAAAGGTCCCGGAGCAAAAAAGGAAAAAAGCCGCGTGATCGTGAAACGGCGGATCAAAATAAAGAACCCCCAAGGGCTCCACGCGCGGCCAGCCTCCGTGTTCGTCAAGATCGCCAACAAATATGAGGCCCAGATCACGGTAAAAAAAAGCGGCGAGAGTGTCAACGGCAAGTCTATCATGGGACTGATGACCTTGGCGGCCAATCAAGGCAGTGTGCTGGATATCGAGGCCAGCGGAGACGATGCAGACAAAGCGATGCAGGAGCTGGAGAGGTTTTTGACCAATGACAAAAACGATTAACGGGATCGCCGCGTCGCCCGGCATTGTGATCGGGAAGGTGTATCTTCTCGACAGCGAGGAGATGACCATTCCGCAAAAGACCCTCAAAGAGGCCGCCATTCCCAAGGAGATCACGCGCTTCCAGGACGCGCTGACCGAGACGCGCGCGGAAATCCAGAATATCCGCGATAAGATTTCCCGCGAGATCTCCAAGGAGCACGGGGATATTTTTAACGCGCACCTGATGGTGCTGGAAGACCGCGCGATCATCGAAGAAGTGATGGAGCGCATCAAGAAGGAAAAACGGAACGCCGAGTACATCTTTTCGCAGGTGCTGAAAAAATACGTGCAGTCCTTTTTGAAAATAGACGACGAGTATCTACGCGAACGCGTCAGCGACATCAACGACGTGGGCCGGCGAATCATTCGCCACCTGATCGGAGACCAGCGGGCGAGTTTGAGCGAGATCAAAGAAAAAGTGATCGTCGTGGCTTATGACCTGGCGCCCAGCGACACCGCGGTCATGCACCGGAGGAACGTGATTGGTTTCGCCACGGACATCGGCGGCCGCACTTCTCACACGGCCATCATGGCCAAATCGCTTGAAATCCCGGCCGTGGTCGGCTTGGAAAACGCCACGCGTTTCGTGAACATGGGCGACACGATCATCGTGGACGGTATCCAGGGCGTTGTGGTGGTCAACCCGTCGGCGGCCGAGCTTCAAAAATACCAGAAAGAGCAGCAACGCTATCTGGAGTTCAACCGGAGCTTAAAGCGTTTCAAAGACCTGCCCTGCGTTACGACGGATGATCGGCACATCGAGCTGTCAGCCAACATCGAATTGCCGGAGGAAGCGC
>JAHFFL010000013.1 GCA_023247955.1 Candidatus Omnitrophota bacterium | reverse complement strand
GCCAGAACCTTGGTATCTGTTTGCGAGGTAATGTAATGCAGTGTCGCCTTAAGATTGTTAAGATTTAAAGTGCCTGCCGTGACCGTCCGGGGGTTTGCCGCCGCACCGGCAAGCTTCTGCCCGCTCGCGTTAAATCCCCCTCCCAAAATGCTGGTGGCGTTAAAAGGAAAAGTGGTTACCCGCGACCCTGGAGTCAATACCCCAAGCGCGCCGTCAGTCCCGCCCCACTCGACGCCCAGATCATCCAAAAGATCTTTTCTTATCTCCATCAGGTACACCTCAAGCACCACCTGTGAGAGAGGCACGTCCACCTTTTCAATCACACCCGCAATCTGCTCCAGACGTTCCGGCGTATCCGTCACGATAAGACTGTTGGTGCCGATATCGGCGGTCAGATAGCCCCGGCTGGATAAAAGCTTGGAAACAAGCTTGTCGATTCCGCGGGTCAAAGCGCCACTCTCTTCCGAGGCGTTCTTCGTGGAGGAGCCACCCGATCCCTGCGTGGTAGAGGATCCTGAAGAACCCTGAGAGCCGCCCGATTGAATGGATTGATACTGGCCGCCGCTCGATCCAAGCGTGCTCCCCCCCGTCTGCGCCGTCAGGTTTTTAATCACGTCTCCGCCGGCTAAATCCAAAGGCGAGATCGAAAGCCGGGCGTGCTTCAGACGGAATACCCGCGTCTCAAGATCTCCCATCGGGGCGTCGGCTGGATAGACGATGAATACCTTGCTCCCTCCTTTTTGCTTGTAGCGCAGGTTGTTGGCCGTGATCAGGTTGTCCAAGGCGTCCTGGATCGGGACATTATCAAAATAAACCGTGACTTTTTTATTTTCCACTTCTTCGCTCGAGACAAAATTCAGGCCAGACTGCTGGGAAAATATTTTTAAGACTTCGTTCAGCGGCGCATCGTCGAAATTCATGGATATAGAATCCGGGGCAGCGCTTGTAGTCTCTGGGGTGTGCATGGCGGGCATCTCCGGCATGTCCGTATCTTCGTCCTCCGAAAGAGTTTTTGAATCAGAAGAATAGGCCTCGTTGGAATAAGCGCTTGGCTTGTAAACGTAGCGCGATGTTTCTCCGAATCCGAATTCCGCCGGGCCAAATAAAAACGTGCAAAAAAACGCCGTGAATAAAACCGCGCTCACCGCCGGTTTGATTTTTTTCATTGGCGTCCTTTCCCGCTCAAGCGGAGAACAAACTCCTGCCCTTCCTGCTGAATCCGGACCCCTTCCTTGTCTATCCCGATCACTTCCGCCTCCCCGACTCTACTGCCCACCTTAACCATCTTGTTGTTGATGATCGCCCGCGGCTTGTCCGTGTGCCAAACAATCCCTTGGAGCTTCATTGCTAAAATACCTTTTTGCGTATCCGCCATGGTCTCCGGCGACCCTACGGTCAAACCAAAAGGGTCCCGGTAGTTCCTCCCCGTATATTCCACAGCTGCCGAGGAAGCCGCGCACACCGAAAACATCATGACCAACGCAAACCAGGTCTTCATAACCGCCTACAACGCATGAAACGTGCTCAGCACAAGCGTCACATCGAGAGCCGTGCTTGCTGCTGGGCCACCCTGCCGCTGGACATTCATCTCGCTTGCTTTGACAAGTTTATCATAATTTTCGATTTGACTCACAAAATTTCCAAGCTCATGATACCCACACACGGCTTTCAAGCGCAAAGATATTTTCTCATACCGCCGCACCCTCTGGGATTCCAACGGCACTATCGAGGTAATTTTCACTCCCGTCTTCTTGGAGATTCGGCTTAGCATCTCAACCAACCACGAGACATCGCTGGTCTGGGCAAGCTGCTGCCGGTAGGTTTCCCGCTCGGCTTCCAACTGAGTGATATTTCTCAATACGGCCTGCTTCTCGGCATCCTCTCTCTTGGCCGCTTTAGCCAAAGATAGTTTTTGCAAGTCCGCGCCAAGAAAAAAAACCCACCCGAGAAATAAACCCGCGATCCAAAGCGCGGCGATGAGAAGAACCTGTTTATTTCTCGCGTTAAGCTCCAAGACCTTTATCCTCCCCCCGCCGTCAGGCAGTCAATCTTAAAAACTGAATTTGCCCCCCCTGACTCATCTTGATTCGGATTCATGCGGATCAGCCCGAAACCAGCCATAAAATCGGCGTTGTTCTTCAGCGCGGCGACGAACCGGTTTGTTTCAAGCAAGGCGTTTCCAACGCTCTCCGTGTAAACCTGCCACCGAAATTCGGACGACACGTTTGCGGCCGTCGACTCCGTTTCACTATCGGTGTATCTCCATGACAGAAGCTGGATCGCCGTCGGAACTGTGCGGGCAAGCTCGCTCATTTTTTTTGTCACATAAACCCGGCCGTTAATCAGCGACTTCAGAAAACTGTTTTCCGCGGTAAGTTCCGACTCCTGCCTACGCACCTCGACAAGCGGAACCTCCGAAGAAATCTCGCGGTTTAAAGCGGCGACTCGAAAGGATAGAAAAAAATGGGCGGCCAACAGAAACACCACAGCGCAAACGGCTTGAGTAACCAGCGATTTTTGAAGAGCGGTCTTTTCTCTTTCTTCGGACACGGCTTCGGTTTGCCCCGCGCTTTTTTCAGATTCTTCGGGGGTCAGATTCAGTTTTGAACTTTCGGTGTCGTCGAGCTGGCGCATCGCAAGACCTACGGCGACGAGCACCGCCGGAGAAAGCCAGGCTTCTTTATCCAAAACAAACCCGGCAGGGACACCCGGCTGAACCGGCACGCCAAATTCGCCACGCAGGCGCTCTTCCCAATCCGCAAGCTCCGGAGTATTTTCCGCGCACAGAACGATGCGGGATATTTTTTCTTCCTCGAAATTCCTTGAAAAATAATTGAGCGTCAGACGAACCTCGCCGGTCAGAGACGTAAAATCCAACGGTGCCGGCGGCTCCGAAAATTTTGAAATGTTGCAGTCGCGGGACAACAAAATCATGTTGTTTTTGGAAACCACGATATTTACGGCGCCGTCGTTATGCACGTCGAGAATAAGCGTGGGTTCGACATTCTTGGACGGGGCCGCATGAAAAAGCGCGCGGATCAGCGACAGGGCGGCGGGCTCAAGCGCGGCGATTTTATAACCGATGGAGCTGAAGAGCGCGAGGTAGTCGTGAACCACGCTTTTTTTTACGGCCAGAAAAAGAACTTTCATCCGTTTGGACTGGCGGTCCACCTCGGCATCAAAATTGCAGTAAAGTTCTTTCATCTCGAAAGAAATATATTTTTGGGCCTGGTAACGAATCGCCGTCTTTCGCTCGTCCTTCGGCAGCGCCGGCATATCCAAATACCGGACAATGATTTCTTTGCCCGATAAACCGCAGGCCAGGGCGTTTCCCTGAACGCCTACCCGCGCCAGGACATCCTTGATCTTTTGAGGAAGGGAATTTTTATCGGTGGGTTCAGCGGAGGGGTCAGGGGTCCAGGGCAGTTCCGCAAACCGGACAAGCTGAAACTGGTTGAAATTCCTCCGCACCTCGGCAGCGCAGACACTCTTGGGGCCGATATAGAAACCAACACCAGATCTAGTGGTTAGGATGACGTCCCTCTTCTAGATGCTTAAGAATATTAATTAGAAAAAGCAAATATTGAATAAGACCTTTGACTAATATACCAGATCTAGCGCAAAAATAAATAAAAAAGAGACGCCCTATATAAACAAAGTTTTACAAAGTCATGTTTCTTTCTCATCGTCCTCATTTTCCTCTTCATCATCACCCTCCCTTTCCTCACCCTCCTCAGGAAAAGAGGATCCAGGAAAACCCTTGCCGACCGGCGGCTCTTCTGGGGCCGGTGCTTCTTCGAGACTCTTAAAAAACTGCTCGGGAGTGATGTTTTTTAAAGTCTCTTTGAACTTCTCCACTTCTTCCTGCGTGATTTGCCCGTTGATTGGCGGGCATTTTTTGAGGACTTTTTCGTCGATATAAATGGGACAATGAAGGCGGACGGCCAGCGCCAAAGCATCAGAAGGTCTCGCGTCCACTTCAATGAGTTTGCCGTTGTGCCGGATCACAATCAAGGCGTAATAACTATTGTCCTTCAAATCGGTCACGACAATCTTTTCCACTTCCGCGCCCAGGAGTTTCAGCAAATTCACCAGGAGATCGTGCGTCAAGGGACGCGGAAATTTCTCACCCTGCATCTCAAGCGCGATCGCATTGCCTTCGCTGACGCCTATCCAGATGGGCACCAATCGTGTTTTTTCCAGATCTTCCAAAACCACGACGTACTGCGGCAACGGAAAAAGCGATACGAGAGACGATATCTTGGCTTCTTTAATCATAGGACCATTTTAACTTCACCACCGCAATTAATCAACCGCCTAAAGTCCGCCCCACAAACCTTTGTGATCGGCTTTGGCGGTTTTTTCGGCTTCCTTCAGGATTTTGTAGTAGCGGCCGTTGGGGGCGTAGTAGCGGGCCTTGGCGCAACCTTCGGCCGCCAGCTCCCGATTGATGAGATCGCCGTTCTCTGAATAAACATAAGCGAGCGTGCGGCCGTATTTATCCTTACGTTCAGTGTCATATTCCAAAAGGACTTTCTTGCCAGCCATCCATTTGCCGGCGCAGGCGGTACTCTCTTTTCCGTAAGGCTGCGCATAATGCCTCCACGGCTCGTATTCCGGAGCGTTGATCCCAAGGAGACGGACATGCTCTCCGCCGTCAAGCACCACCGTATCTCCGTCAATCACCCGCTCGACCCTACGCGGAGTGCGCTGTTCCTCCGCCCGTACGGGCCAAAAACCGGCAGCGCCAAGAATGCCTGCGGCCAAGAGCATCGTTTTAAAAATTGAGAGGCGGCTCATCGCGATTCGGCCGTCCGGATTCGTTTGCTAATCGACGGGTGATCGTACAGGAAAAACTCCACCCAAGGGTCCGGGTCGGGATCGGATAAATTCTGATCGGCAAGCTTTTTCATCAAAGAAACAAACACCTCCTTATTCGGAAGCTTCTCAAGCGCATAGCGGTCGGCCTCTCTTTCCTGCCGCCGGGAAAAAATATTCTGTATCGGCAAGATGATCATCCCGCCCACGAGTGACAAAAAAACAAGCGCGGGAAAACCCGTCAAATCCGCCAAGGATTCCGTGCCCAAAAAGCGCGGGAGAAAAACGGAAAATCCCCTCAGAAGATAGAAACCCAAAAAAACCAGACACAGGTTAAACCCAATACCACGAAAGATGTGCCGGTGAGCGTGATGGCCCAGCTCGTGGGCAACCACCATTTGGATCTCGAGAGGCGTGTATCGGGAAAACAGCGTGTCCGTAAGCAAGATACGACGTGAGCCGCCGATCCCGACAAGCGCGGCATTGGCTTTGTTTGTTTTCCCGGAGATCACGAGCTCATAAATCTCTTTCACCGGAAGCCGCGCCCGCGCGCAAAGCTCGACAAGCGATTCTTTCAGCGGACCCGCCGAAAGCGGATGAAGCGGGTAAAAAAGCGGCAGGATCAGACGCGGGAAAATCTTCGCGACAAACAGCGAGAGACACAGCCAGGCGATTGCGGCGTAAACCCACCAAGAATCCGGGAATACCTTCAGAAGAAACAAAAACCCGGATCCCGTTGAGACAAAAAATAGCAGCAAAAGGGCGTATTTCTTGCCCTCCTCTCCGACCCAGTGAGCCAAGGTTTGGCTGGATAAAGAAAATTTTCTCTCGACGACAAAACCGGAATAAAAATCAAGCGGCAGGAGTACAAAATAGAACAAACTAAAAAAACAAGATAAATAAACGACGGCATCTGCCCACTCAGCGCCGCCGGTCACGCCCGACACTCGACGGCTAAACCGCATGGAAGCGCCGCTGAACTGAAAAATAAGCAACAGCAAAAGATGCGCCGCAAAACCGGCAAAAAACAATCGGCGCTTGAGGCGGTGATAACTTTTTGCGGCGGCACACTCCCGAATGGGAACACCCATAAAATCGCGGCGCCGATTCGCTACTCGATTTCCAGCACGGAATCAACCCCGCCGTACGGGTTCGGCTCAAGTGTGTCGTTTTGGGGGTCGGTGAGCCAGTGCCCGTCGACGACGAATTTATAACGGTAACGCCCCTTCTCCAAAAAGAGCCGCTTTTGCCATACCCCTTCTTCTTTCTGCCACAAAAGCGATTCGGACGAAAGCCGCCAGTTGTTGAAATCCCCCACCAGATGCACTTCTCTTGCGCCTTGGGCGCGAAACATGAATTCCCTTAAGAAGTTTGAAATCGCCTCGGAGCGGCCGTTAGTTTCTGCCGGCAACTGCGGCGGCGCGCTTTGGGTCTTGTTGACAATCTCCTGGCCGAGCAAAAGATAATCGACGGCGGCCCGGCATTTTTCGTCAAACTTCAGAAGCGGCACGCCAAGGGCCTGGGATTCTTTTACCGCCACCGCCTGGCGCACGACCGTGCTCATCACATGCTCGCCGAAAGCCGCGCGTACCTCTTCCATCATGCGCCTTGAAAAACGCGTCCGCATGTCGACAAGCGTCGCGAGCGCGTAAATCTTCGGTGTATGAGAAAGCTTGACGCGGAGTAGCTCCGCCATGCTGAGGAGTTTGTCCACGCCCATCAGAGAAAAGGAGCCGAGGTCAAGCGGCACGAGCACCGTTTCCGCAGCCCGCAAGGCATTGAAGGTCAGAAAACCCAGACTCGGAGGGCAATCGATGACCAGGTACTGGTAGGGGAACGAGAGGCTTTTAAGCGCTTCATATAGTTTCGAAACGGATTCTTCCTTGTTCGTGAATTCCTGCTCGATCGTGCTCAGTAAAATGTGAGAGGGGACCAAATCAAAACGCTCTCCGACCGGAAGGATGACATTTTCCAAAAAACTCTTCTTGCGGTCCGGCTGACCGGTTAGCACGTTGTAAATCGAAAGCGCGGTCTTCTCGCCGCGCACGCCAAGGCCAAACGTCGCATGCGCCTGCGGATCGAGATCGATCAACAGGGTCCGCTTTCCCAGAGAAGCCAAAGAGGCGGCGAGATTGATGGCCGTCGTCGTCTTCCCACAGCCGCCTTTTTGGTTGGAAACGGCGATCACGTGTGTGTCAGTCAAAGTAAACCACCCTCAGGTCTTTGATAAAAATAACGTCACCCGACTTATTCTCCGTGTCCTTGGAGCCGAAGTCAAAACGTAGATTGGCCACCCGCGATTTATCAAAACCAGGCGCCGAATCAAGAAGCGAAATCTCCGCTTTCTGCCAGCGGGCGGTCAACCCGTTCGGAAAGGGGTAAACCTTGCCTCGCGTGAACGCGAGATTATTTCCCGCATCCTTAAACGCCACCGCGATGTTTTCCCCGCCGCGGGCGCCCTTGGCGGAAAAAACGATTTTCGCGCGCCCCAGATCCACAGGACTTTCAAAATAAAGCGTCGCGCGGGCGAACGGCGCGACAGAGCTGTTGATCAGCGTGAGTCCCTGTTTGTTCTTCGAGCTTTTCAGCCGGGCGGCACCCTCAAAAGACACGCCCTCCAAAGAAATCGGACGTCCCTCGGCGTTCGCAGACGGCGGCAATGGAACGGTCGGTTGAGGTTCCGGCGAAAAATCGGGATTATTGATCGCGGCCCAATACGGGTTTTTCTCATCGATCAACTGAAAATCAAGAAAGATGCGCTTGGTGGAAAAAAGACTGAAGGCCGTGATCAGAAAAGCAACCGCGGCAATGACCCAAGGAACTAGTGACGCCCAACGCGGCGTCTCAATGACCTTGATCACCATCGGGACCTCCGATTTGGGCGGTTTATCCGTACTTGAGAAATAAATATCGGCGAGCTGTTCTTGGGTCAGCTCATGGCTGGTTTTTCCTTTTGAGGGGTCTTTTTGACTTGCCTTAATCGCTTCGAGAATTTTACTCATCAGACCTTTTGCTTCTCTTCCAGAAAACGCTCGGCGGCAAGCAAGGCCGTTTTTAAATCCTTGAGTCGCGAGATCCCAAACGAGAATCCTTGGCCCGTGGGGACCTTCTCTCCGAGTCCTGGAATCATCGTATAAACGCGAATGTCCACCAGACTCTGGCGCTTCACCTCTCTTAACTCTACCCGTATCTCTTCCGTGTCGCTCTTCGGAAACGAAGCCATCAGAAAATCCATCACTCCCCAGCCAGCAATTTTTGTTCGTCGGTCGTGCGTGCGGCGGCAATCCCACGGAGGTCCGCGCGGACCGGGTCCAGCCCTTCCGTTTCCTTCAAA
Source organism: Candidatus Omnitrophota bacterium (assembly GCA_023247955.1). Lineage (GTDB taxonomy): Bacteria > Omnitrophota > Gorgyraeia > 2-02-FULL-51-18 > 2-02-FULL-51-18 > JACPAX01. The sequence continues at coordinate 4,350 of JAHFFL010000013.1, read as the reverse complement.
CGCCCGCCGAGACCTTTGACCTTTTCAATCTGGGGAAGCACGCGTTTGTCCCAAGAACCCACGGCCTTGTCCCACGAATCGGAGGATTTTTGAATCCCATCGCGCACTCCCTTGAGATAACCCACAAAATTATAAAGCCGCGCTCCCAGCTCCTCCACCACTGCCCCGAGCTCTATCGCGTTTTTGGCGACGGCCTGCTGCTGCCAACCGAGCTTGATTAAATGAATCAGCGGGAGAATCGTGACCGGACTGGCCATGATCACCTTGCGACGGCAGGCCTCCTCAAAAAGATCGGGGTCCGTGGCAAACGCGGCGCGAATCGCGGCCTCGCTTGGAATAAACATCACGACATAAGGGATGTCGGAGTCCACAAACGACTGGTACTCCTTCCGACCGAGACGGATAAAATTATCGCGGATATTTTGCACGAGCTTCTGATAATGCGCTTTGCGGCGGTCTTCCTCTTCGCATTCCTGGGCCAGCACGTATTCTCCCGTCACTTCCTTCGCATCGATCACGAGCTGCTTTCCGCCGGCCAATTTGATGACAAAATCGGGACGAATGTCGGCGCCCTCGTCGGTTTCAAGCGTCACCTGCGTCTCAAAATTGAGCCCACGCACAAAATCGTTTTGCTCCAAGATCTCCAAAAGCGCGCGCTCACCCAGCCGCCCACGCACGCTGGAGCCGCCGGTGAGAGCCCTTCTCAGACCGACGGTCTCGCTGCGCATCGCAGCGCCTGCGTCCAGCACCTGTTTCAACGCGTCTTCCAGTTTGATGTAGACGGCGGCCCGTTCCTCCTCGAATTTTTTGACACGCTGCTGATAGTCTTCAATCCTGGAGCGGATGTCCCCAAACGACAGGCGAATCTCCTGGTTCTTAAGCTCGATGCTTTCGTTGGCTTCGGTTTTTACCTGCCTCAAGTCCTTGATCGCGCTGGAGAGAAATTGCTCGTTGGCGTTTTGCAGGGCCTCGGACGCCGCGAGCTTGAACTCCTTTTGAAGTTTTTGAGCAAGCTCGCGCTCGGCGGCAAGCAGCGTCTCATAACGGGCCGCACGCTCACCGAGACGCGCCACCTTCGCCGCCTGAAAAAGAAATCCGGCCAGCGCCCCCGCGAGAAAAGCGAAAAAGACGGACAAGATCCAGGCCATCTTTAGGCGGTTGCCTCCGATTTTTGAACGAATTTCATATGCAGCGCGTAAAGCAGCTCTTTTATCATCAACTCTTCTTCCTGGGTTAGGTTGCCCTTCGTCTTTTCGGACAACATCTCGAGCGTGTCAATGAGGTATTTGGCCTGAAAAAGATCTGGGGTTGTTTCGTGGGTCAACGGGTGGGCAATCTCGCCGAGCGCCGCCAGCGCCTGCATTCCAAGACTGGATATCAATTCGGAGAAACCGGGCTCAGTGGGAAAACCCCCGCCGGGTTCGGAAGCCCCGGGCGTATCTCCTTTGATTGTATTTTCCCGGATGGAATCCTTCCACGATTCATCCACCTTCTTTTTGACAGTGAATTCTCCCGGCTCTTCGTGGCCCTCGCCCATGGCAAATCCCTTAAAATTTTCTGCGGTTTCTGCTGCTGCGCGCTTTACGGCGTCTCATCTCGCTGGGTTTTTCATAATGCTTCCTCGCCTTCAGTACTTTGAGTATCCCTTCGCGCTCAATTTTTTTCTTAAAACGCTTCAAGGCCTTTTCCAACGGCTCATTGGGCCCAAGCTCAACTTTGGACATGCATTTCCCTCCTTTCTTTTTTTAGCGTAACATAAATAATATCACGTCCTTAGAACGCTCTCTTGCGTTCGGGACAAACGTTTCTGAATTATAGCCGTATTTGAGAGGAGTGTCAATTGCGGACTAAGAATTCGAGACGCCCGTTGCTTTTTCTGACAAGCAAATGAGAAGGCAGATGGGTTTCCAGCGGCGTTTTAGGGGATTTTAAGATTTCCTCGATAGCGGCCATGTGCGCATAGTCCACTTGTCTGGCATCGCCGCACAGATCGGATACGGCCTGAAAGAACACCTCCTTCAAAATGGCCGGATGCAAACACCGTAGACGCGCTTCGTCCAAAATCAGCGCCGAGCGCGTGCGCTTCAAGAGGCATTTTTTAAAAGACCGCCGGGACATCGACTCCACGTAACCCTGCAGCTCCTCGGAGATGTTCCTCAAGGAAGAAAGCGAGCGCTTGATTTGCGGATTAAAAGATTTTTCGAGCCACGGTAACAGCTGCCAGCGAACGCGGTTCCTAAAAAAACGGAGGTCTCGGTTGCTTTGATCGGCGCAAGTCCTGATTTTGGATTCTCTCAAAAAAGAGCGCAGCTCTTCCTTCCGGCAGTCGAGCAAAGGGCGTATCACTTCGAAACGGCCTGATCTTCTTTTGAAAGGGATACCGCCCAGACCTTTGAGGCCCGAGCCACGAAGCACGCGCATCAAAACCGTTTCCGCCTGATCATCCAGTGTATGGGCCGTCGCGATCTTTTGGCAGCCCGCGCGGCCGGCTACTTCCTCAAAAAAATGGTAACGCATCAGGCGGCCGGCTTCCTCCAAGGACCGCCGGGATTTTTTCGCGAACTCGCGCACGGATATTTTCCTGCCGTAATAAGGCGCCCGGAATTTCTGCGCTAATTTTTTTGTGAATTGGGCATGCCGGCGGCCTTGTCGCGGCAAAAGACCGTGGTTGAGATGAGCCACGTGAAGCTTGAGATGATATTTTTTCCGGAGTATCGACAAAAGCGCCAAAAGGGCCGTCGAATCGGGACCGCCGGATACCGCCACAAGGAGGGACTGGCCTTTTTTGAAAAGGCCGCGGCGGCGGTTTGTCAGTTCAATATTTTCCAGGAGCCGTTTACAAACGGACATCTCACGGCCACCCCGTGGAAAATCAGAAACCTGGAGTGCTTGTCTTTAATAAACGAAAATATAGGTGGCCTTGCTGGAAGCGGGGTCATACTCCACATCCACTTCCGTGCCGGGCGTGAGGGACTTGAGATCTCTGTCCTTTTCGCCGTCCGTGATGTCCGTGGCGTCGTCCAAATGGACGGTCACCGTTTTCTCTCCGGCGTTTTCGGTATCACTGTACAGTTTGATCGTTGCTGTCTTGGCAGTCATGTCCACAACACCGATTTCCCCGGAAACAAACTCTAGATTCTCCGCCGTATCAGGGGTTGCGAGCGCTGCCGTTGAGGCCGTAGTGGCAGTGGTGGCCGCTGTTGAGGCTGTAACGGGGGCCGTCTTAACCGCTTCCTTCGGACCGGTGGAATCCATTGGAACGGCCGCAGGAGCCGGCATCTCCGAGGAAACAGCCGCGGATTCAGAAGAAGCGGCTGCCGGCTGGGCACCACTCATTGAAGAAGAAGTTGATCCGGAGTCAGGGGTCTGGCTGGAAGGTTCTTCGGCATAAACAACGGTAACCATCGCGAATAAAAAAAGAAACAATCCCAAATACTTTTTCATCGATTAAACCCCCTGTTTAACTTTCACCAATGATGTGATAGTATAACCCCTGCTTATTTAAAAGTCAAAATTAAATGGCGGTGAGTGGATTTGAACCACTGACACGCAACTTATGAAGCTGCTGCTCTAACCAGGCTGAGCTACACCGCCGTATTTTTGATCCAGCCGCCCCCCAAAACCCTGGAGCCGGCATAAAACACCGCGGCCTGTCCGGGGGTCACTGCCTTCTGGGGCGAATGAAAGAGGACCTCAGCTTCTTCGCCGGCGGTCGCGAGAGTCGCGTAAGTCTTAGGGCCTTTCGAACGAATTTTGACCATCACCTCTGCCGGTGGCCGCCGCGAAAACCAATTCATGCGGCCTACGGTCATCCGCCGCCTCAAAAGTCCCTCCTCCGATCCTACGGTCACCTCATTTTTTTCGGCGTCGATACGAGTCACATAATAGGGCGACGGACGGGTGATGCCGAGTCGCTTTCTCTGTCCGATCGTAAATTGATGGCTGCCTTGATGGCGGCCAATCACACGACCTGACTCGTCTAGCAAATTTCCGCCGCCCGGGAGCCGTTCCGAGGCAACCCGCTCGATGAACTGGCCATAATCGGACTTGACGAAACAAATCTCCTGGCTGTCGGGCTTGTCGTGCACGCGAAGCCCGATCTCCTGGGCCAAGGCCCGCACCTCGCTTTTGGTCAACCCGCCGAGTGGAAGCAGCGTCCTCGCCAACTGTTCCTGAGTCAACCCAAAGAGTACATAAGATTGGTCCTTGGAGGCATCGACCCCCTCCTCAATAAAAAACCTCTCCTCTTGCCGGTCAACACCCTTTCTCGCGTAATGACCCGTGGCGATAAAAGAGGCCTCGAGCTCGCGGGCCTTTTCGAGCAGCACGCCGAATTTGATGTGGCGGTTG
>JAHFFL010000159.1 GCA_023247955.1 Candidatus Omnitrophota bacterium | reverse complement strand
ATTGATGAAGGCGGCGCAGGAAAAGTATGGCGATGATGCCGCGGCCGTTTGGAAGGTTGTTTATCCGGCTTTGGAAGAGGCCGGCAAAGCCCTCGACAGCGACCAGGTGAGCGATATTTTACGGAGGCACCTCTATGCCATGCGGAACGGCCGCCTCGACGGCAACGGTGCATACAGGCCGTCCACCGGCTCGCGGACCTCCGAGCAAGCCCACGAACGGTCCGCCTACGCCAGCGGTTTGTACGGTCTTTCGGATATCTGGCTCATCTTGCGGGAGAATTTTCGCAATAAAACGATCACGACGCGGATGCTGAGACCGTATCTCGAGGGCAAGATCAACCGGAATTGGCTGATGGGGCGAATGGACCAACTTCAGAAATATGGCCTCCTCATCCCGGCCGCAAGACCTCCGAAGTCCAAATCGGCAAGCACCGCCCGCTTCTGGAAACTCACGAAGGTCCCGGATTCGCTGGCCCGAAACGTCGAATTTTTGCTGAGAGAGCATTATTGGAATGAATTCGATCCCCTGGTCATCGCGCCTCAAATGAAGCGGGTTTTGGCCGGCGCGCCTTCCTTTACGCTGCCGAAGAAGCCCATCAGTTATTTTCAGACCGTCCAAAGACTCAAAAAAAGCGACCCCAAGATCCGGCAGCCTCATCTGTACGTCACCTTCAACCTTCTTTTGAATCACTTTGCCGGCGAGTGGGTGAAGTCGGCCGCTTTGACAAGTCTCACGTCCGACATGAGGGTGCGGCTGCCCAGCAAGCATACGGCCCTCTTAAAAAACCTTGGACTTGTGGAGACTCAGCGTCATGGGTCAGGCCCCGCCGCGAGCTTTTGGGTGCGTCTTAAACCCTTGAGGGCGGACCAGATCCGGAAGGTCAAAGCGGCGCTCCTCGAGTACGCGCGCTCGCGGGATTTGCGAAAACTCAAATTCAAAGTGGACAGCATTCTTCGGAAGAGGCCTTCGTCCGGTGGAAAGCGGAACGGAAGCGCGAATATCCGACGGATCCATGGGCCCCGGATCCGGACGCTCGACCAGGACAAGCCGGACCTGGCCGCGATCGTTTGGGCGATCGAGCTTGCCGAGAAAGATCTTGTTGAGCAAGGATCAAGCCGGCTCCAGCCCCAGTTGGGCGAAATCACGGCCAAGCTGAGGCAAATCGCGCCCCGTCTGCGCCTGCATGGCGAGTCCGTCAGCCGCTATATCCGGAAGAGGGGCTTGGACCTGCGACGATTGGGGATTTCCGCCGTCGACGTTCCGGGCGGCAAAGAAGGGTTGAAGGCTTTGATGATCGAAGCCCGCGACCGGCTGCGTGGAGCCGATCCTGATTTTAAGGAAATGCCGGTCGAGCAGGCGGAAATCGCCCGTGAGATCGGTATCCATCCCCAAGTGCTGAGGGTAAAAGTCCAAAAAGCGGGAGTGGATCTCAAGTCCCAAGCGATTTTTGGATTTTCTGATTCCCCCAAATCGCGGGCAAAACAGGCCGAACGTTTTTTGAGCGCGATCGGGGTGGATCCGGAAAAGCCGGGGAACCTCGATTTCGCTTTAAAAAACGTCCGGGACATCGGAAAAATGAATCCGGCCGACCGCGACCGGATCATCGCCGTCGAGCAAAAATGGAAGGACAACGTGATTCACGGCAAAACCAGGCGCCGGGAGGACTATCTCCTGGAGCACGCGACCGACGAAGAATGGGCCCGGCTGGGTTACGCCAAGAACTTCACCGCGCTCGATGCGGCGGGCGCCGCCGCGTTTATGGACCGCTCGATTCGGGACGGCCGAGAACAGCCTTATGAGCTCGCGCGGAAAGTGGCCTTGCGTTACTACGATGAAATTTTCACGATGCCGGCGGACCGGAACCGCGGGTTGCCGCTCAAAATCGGTGAAGGAGCTTTTGGAGAGCTTCTCGGTCAAGCCGAAAAAAGGTTCGGCAAAGACACATCCGCGTTTTGGAAGGCCGTCTATCCGGCGCTCGAGCAAGCCGCCCATGCGGAATCCCCGCGCGTTACAGGCATTTTTAAAGACCGCGCCCAAGCGGTGAAGCACGGCTACCTGAACGGCGACGGCGTGCACGCTTCGGCGCCGTCCACCGGCTCGCGCGCCGCTAACCATCCTTGGAAGAGCATTGGCGAGATTATCCAGGATGTGCGCGAGAAAAGCGACGGCACTTCGATCGCTAAGAAAATTGAACCCTACTTAGAAAAAATGCAGGCCATATCCACAAATTTCCCTCAGGAAGAAAGTTCGTTTATTTTCAATTGGTTCTCTGTGGCAAACTCTGCCGAACGACTTCACCGTATACTGACAGCGGGTCACGCTTCGACCTTTTTGGCATTGGGGCCCAAAGAATTGAGTATTCTCTCTCGGGAAATCGGCATTGCGGCCGATACGTATGCGGCGGGGCTCAAGGTGCCGAACAGTGAGATCAGGGTGATCGTTTCTCCGGACGAACCGCTGGAAGTCAAGTTAAAACACCACTTGGCGCAGGCAAAAATCCAAGCCGCGCTTGACCTGATTCGCGAAACGCAGCCCAAACATGTTTACGATCGGATTCTTAAATATGTCAAATTTGTTTTTCTGTCGAAGCTCGATCCATCGACCGCGGGACAGATAGATCTTGGGTTCAGCCATGCCGTTTGGGTTCATGTCAATATCTTAGGTTCCCAGTTCAAATTGGGGAAGGTCATGGTTCACGAAAGCGATCACTTATGGTATGACATCGTGCATGACGAATCCGGACTTGACGCTGCGCTTCAGGGCATTAAAGTTCCCAAGGCCTTGCAAGTCGACGTAGTCCATGCGCCGGCCCTTCCTGTCGCTTATTTTTCAGAAACCAAAGCAGCTACGGGATCTGTCGAATACTGGGTAAATGTATTCAACCATTATAAAGAGCATCAACCGACCGATGCCCTCGCTTATCTCAAGTGGATAAGGGGCATGCAGGACGTGAGGGAATTGGCGATGGAGGATCTGCAGTATGCTGAGCGCACGTTGCGTGTTGTGCGGTATGCCGCGGAGAATGTATCAAAGAAAAAAGAGAACAAAAGGATATCTAGAACCGCGGGTTGGCTTGAACGACTCTATAACAGGGCACAAAAAAGAGTCGAACGCTTGAAGGTA
>JAHFFL010000158.1 GCA_023247955.1 Candidatus Omnitrophota bacterium | reverse complement strand
CGGGAATAAAAGGTTCCTGGTGCGGAAGAAGAAATGACCCGCCGCGATCACCAAACGGCGCGGCGCGCTTGGCCCCGTCATTTGAGGGCGATGATCCCGCAGAAGTTGTACCACCGGAAAAACATGTCGCAGCCCTTGAAGCCGTTCTTCAGCAAAAGCTCCCGGTTTTCGTCAAAATGGTAGGGGATCAGCACGTTCTCGAGCGCCTCTCTTTTCTGGGCGATCTCCATCTCGCTGTAGCCGTTGCGCTTTTTGAAATCGTAATAAAATTTGATGAAGAGCCGGTTGATCGTGGAGTTGGGGCTTAAGACTTTCTCGATCAGGATGAGACAACCCCCGTCGTTCAGGCCCTCGGCGATCGCTGAAATCGCTCTCTGCCGGTAAAGCGGCCGTATAAACTGGAGCGTCAGGTTCATGATCACCACCGACGCGTTGCTCACCCGTATCCCTTTATTCAGGTCCTGGCAGAGGAGTTTATAAGGATGCCCGACGCGTGCGGCGGAGAGCTTGGAACGGGCCTTCTCGAGCATCTCCTTCGAAGAGTCGACGCCGACCAGCGTCACGCCTTTCGGCAGACTTTTATCGAGCACAAGAAACGTAGTCCCGGTCGAGCATCCGAGATCGTAGACATTCGTCCCCTCCGCGGCAAACTCAGCGGCCGTTTCTTTGATCATCCGCTGCATCTCGGCGTAGAAAGGCACCGAGCGGTCGAGCATGTCGTCAAAGACCTCGGCCGTCTTCTTGCCGAAGTCAAAGTCCTCCAGGCGCTTTATCTTTTTCTTAAAAACTTTGTCTACCGGCATTTTTACGGCGTCCCCCGGGGAAAGCGATACTGGATTATACCGCAACGATTTTCCCAAGGGAAGCTTTAGCCATGCTCGCGTGGACAAGCTCGAGCTTTTTGGCGCGCGACCAGCTTTTGATCAGGGCCTCGCGTTTGAACGCGGAGGATTTGCGCCGGAAAGATTCGGAGTGGACAAGCTTCAAAGGCGTTCGGCTTCGCAGGTACTTGCTTCCCTTGCCGCCGGCATGTTCGCGGATACGGCGCGGGATATCCCGCGTGACTCCCGTATACAGCGCGCCGTCTTTGCAGCGGAGGATATAAAGAAACCACATCTCTAGCCGCGCCAGCGGCGTACCGGGAGCGGACCCCGGGACACCATGAGCCGGCGCTGTATGTTGGAAAAAATGCGTGTCTTGGCCAAAAGTATCAACGTCGCGAATGCTGCTGCCTTTTCAAAGCGTCCGCGCGCGCTGATGATGCGCGAAACGCGGCTTTGGATGTACTGGATTTCTTTCACTTCCTTTTCACGGAGAGCCTGCACACGTCCGAGAATATTTTTTGAAAAATCCTTGGCCTCTAGCGCGTCGGCGATCACATCGGCCGCGACAACAGCCGTCGCTACAGCCACCGAGACCCCCACCGCACCTGCCGGCGAGCAGGTGTGGGCCGCATCGCCGATGAGAACCAGCCCGTCTCTGGCCCAGGCCTTGACGCGCTCAGCCTTAGCCGCCAGCACGTTGAACGGACTAAAATCTTTAAGGCCTTCCGCGAATTCACGAAGCATCGGATGCGCGGAGAGAAGCTCCGTCTTTAGAGACTCGATTCCCTGCGACCGGTAGGCCGCGTAAGCGCCGGTTTCGACGATGATGCCGCACTGCACATGCCGCGGGTACTTGGGGAGCGCCAGATAATTGTGTTTGTCCGAGAAAAAAGCGCGGACCTTATTGTCGTAGCTCGGGGGCTTGGGGATGGTAAACCAAATGATGTCAAAATCGTGGTCTTGATACTCCAACTCAAAGCCGCCTTTTTTTCGGACGACCGAGGAGCGCCCATCGGCCCCTACCGTGATCTTCGCGCGAATCTCCACCGGCTCGCCTTGGCTCGACGCCCTTATGCCGTTCACCCGTTCACCGTCATAAACTAAATCAATCATCGAGGTTCCGAAAAGCAGTTGAAAGCCCGGGCTTTTCTTTGCCTTCTCATAAAACGCGTTTAGCATCACCGGTTGGGCCATCCACAAAATAAACGGCGCTTCTTTGGAGATTTCCCTGATGCCGATCTCGGCTACACGGCGGCTTTTGACATAAAGCTCGAAACCCTGAAGTTTTAAATGGGGATAAGCGAGAATAAAATCGAAAAATTTGACCTGACGCATCGTCTGGAGAAAACGCGGCATCAATACCTCTCCGCGGTACTCACGCTCAAAATCCGAATGGCCCTCGATCACGATCACCCGAATACCCAGCTCGGCCAGCAAAAGCCCGCATACCATCCCCGCCGGCCCCGCGCCTACGATGCAAACATCTGTCTCGTGCGTAATCATAGGTTCAATAACTAAAAAGTTCTTTGAGAGTAAACGACCGTTTTAACTGAGGGATAAATTGCGGAAAACCTCTATCCCCGCCGGATAAGCATAAAGAATCAAAAAAAGACTGACCGGCACAAGCACGTACCAGCTGACGAGCTGGCGAAGACGGTCGTTCTTGATCCAAATCGGCGCGAGAGTACAAAGCACCAGACAAAAAAGCGTCACCGCCAGCCAAACCACGGGATGGCTCAAATTTTTCACTTTGACTTCTTCGGTTGACCGTAGATAAAAGGCGACACCAGGCCGACGATGGCGGAGGCGACTGAGAATTCGATTTTTTTTGAAAGCGGGAGGTTCTTCTTCCGGTCTTTAAAATCAATCAGGAGCACAATACGCGGTTTTTCGCCTTTATTCCAGGCCTCGTGTGTCATGGTGTCGTCGAAAATCAGACATTTGCCTTCGCGCCAGTGCCCCTCGACTTCGTTCACTTTAAGGACACAGGTCTCGGGCTCGGGCACCGAGAGCCCGAGATGGCATCTTAAGACCATTTTTGTAAAACCTTCATGCGGCTTGATGTGAGTGCCCGGGAGCAGGCAGGAAAACCCGGCCGTCGTCAAATCGGGGATCCCTTCGAGGATTTTTACGGTCTCGGGGCAGGCCTTGCAATTGTCTTTCAATTTTTTGCCCATCGCATAAAGCCCGTAAACCAGCCAGAGATTGGTATACAGGTCTTTCTCATACCATTCTTTGAAACGGCTTAAGGGAAGATTTTGCATCTCCCGTTTGATAGTGGGGTAAGCGGACTCGAGCGTTTTTGTGAACGAGTATTCAGCAGTGTCTAC
>JAHFFL010000157.1 GCA_023247955.1 Candidatus Omnitrophota bacterium | reverse complement strand
ACTTGGAAGACATCACGCGCCTGCCGTATTCCAAGTGTTTCCGGATCGGCCTCTTCCAATGCCTCGCGATGGTGCCCGGCGTGTCGCGCTCGGGGGCCACGATCGTCGGCGGCCTTGCGCTGGGACTCAAAAGAAAAACCGTCGTCGAGTTTTCCTTTCTGCTGGCGGTCCCCACGCTGCTCGCGGCCACCGCGCTGGATTTGGTAAAAAATGCCTCCGGTTTTTCCCGAGACCAATTCGGATTCCTCTTTATAGGCGGTGTTACTTCGTTCGTAGTGGCGCTTCTCAGCATCCGGTTTCTGCTCCGGTTTGTCCGCCGGCACAGCTTTATTCCTTTCGGGATATACCGGATCGCGGCCGCGATTTCGCTCTGGTTTTTCATTTGAAAATCCTGAAATGGATTCTCCTGGCGCTCGGGGTCTGGGCGCTCGGCGGAATGGTTCAAAGCGTCGGCTGGACGACGCTTCTTTCGAATATTGCGAGCCTCCGATGGAATCTCCTCTGGCTCTTCGCAGTTTACCCTTTCGTATTCGCGTTCAATACCTGGGGCTGGACGTACGCATTTCCGAATCCCCTGCCCAAAAAAATCTCGTTTGTGGACATTTTTATCATTCGAATTATCGGCGAGACGCTGAATAACGTCATCCCTGTCGGCGCGTCCCTGGGCGGTGAGCCCGTGAAGGCCGAGCTTTTAAAAAAAAGGCACGGCGTGCCGCGCTCCCAGACTTATGCCTCTCTTCTGATCGTCCACACAACATTCTGGCTTTCGCTGAACGGGTTTCTGGCGAGCGCCCTGGTATTCACCTACCAACGGATACCGCTCACCTCCATCTTGTGGAAGGGTGTTCTTTTATTTTTCGTAGTTCTCGGGATCGGTGGGGTGCTTCTTGTGTGGCTGTTGCTGCGCGGGATTTTTAAAAAAATAGCGGCACTGGCAAAAAACTTTAAATCATGGAAAAATTACTGGGAAGAGAAAAACGAAAAATTTATGAAACTTGATGAAGACATCCGCAAGTTTTATACGGATTCACCGCGGCGGCTGGTTTTATCAACGCTGTTTAATTTCGCATCCTGGGGCGCGGGTGTTTTTGAAGTGCTGATCTTCGCGAAACTGCTCGGGATGAACGTACACTGGACCGAGGCTTGGCTCCTCGAAGCGCTGATCCAGTCGCTTCGCATCGTGACTTTTTTTATCCCGTCCAGTGTCGGTGCACAGGAAGGGGGGATACTTTTTATCTTTTCCCAGATGGGCTACGCCGCGCCGCTGGCGCTGACCTTCGCGATTCTCCGCAGGCTACGCGAGATCCTGTGGAACGCAATAGGCCTTGCATTATGGGCTTTCTTCGATCGAATCAATTGAACTTCCGGTTGTCGATGATGCGCCGAAGCTTACGGCCGTTGCGCAGCGCGCCTTTAGGAAAAAATTTCACGTCGATCGCGAGGAGGCCCATCTCGCGGACGCGCCAGGCTTCGCCGAATTCTTTTTTGAATTCCGAAAGCACCGTCTCGCGCGACGCGGATCCCGCGGAGCCGTCGCTTTCCAAATGGAAGGAGACGAGGTCTTTTTTTCCGTCTTTATCCACGACTACCTGCCAGTCGCCCAATCCGTCGACCCTCTGAAATAACGGCTCAAACATCCACGGCGCGATGTTGCCCATCGCGGTCGGCGTCCATTCGTCGACGCGGCCTTTCAGTTTTTCGATGCGGCGGCCGGGCATCGACAAAGACGGCGCCTGGATAAAACGCGTGAGATCCCCCGACCGGTAACGGACAAGCGGCATCACGCGCCGGTTGAGCGTCGTGTAAACAAGCTCGCCGTAGTTTTCTTTGTCTGGGTTGATGATTTCAAACGCGTTGTGGAATTCATTCAAATGGTAGCCTTTTTTTTCTCTCGATTCCATCCCGATCGCGCCGAAAGCCTCGGTCTGGCCGTAGCTCAAAATAAAATCCGTTTTCCATACGTTTTCCACGTAGCGCCGCGCCGCTTCGGCGAAATTTTCTCCGCCGCCGATCAAAAGCTTGACGCCTGGCCACGCGCCTTTTTCCTCGGCAATTTCAGAAAGCCGGAGAAGCCACGAAGGATCGCCGACAAGAACCGTGAGCTTGTAATCGGCAAGCCGTTCATAAAATTCGCGCGGGTCCAGACGTCCGGCCTCCACGTGAAAACATCCGAGCACCTCGCAAGATGCCTGAAGCACGGGCCCCGACACCCAAAAAGAGTAGTCGAACGCGCTCGCGACGCGGTCTTCGGGACGCATGCCCAGTCCCCAAAGTCCGACCGCGCCGGCCCAGCCCGCTTCTTTCACTTCCTGCCGCGAAAAATAAACACGCTTGGTTTTTTTTGAGGTGGTGCCCGTGGTTTCATAAGCGGTGTCGGGTTTCCGGCAGATAAATGCTTCGGGATTTTCGCGAATGTCCTCGGCCGTTGTGAAAAAATCGCCGAGATCTTCGGGCCGCCGGACCCGGTCCGCGCGTATCCCGAGCGCATCCCACTTCTTTTTATAAAAAAGCGAATGGCGGTAAACGTAGCGGATGGTTTGGCTGAAATTTTTTTCCTGCAGATCGGCCAAAACCCCCGAGGGGACTTTCGAATAGAGAAAAAAACCTTTCTCGGCGGGATTTCCGAACGGGATTTTATTGATTAAGGAAATGATGTTCAGACTTATCGTCCTTTTGCGCAGCGGCGGATCAACTGTTCGAACAGATCGATCGCGAGATCCATCTCTTTTTCGGTAATCCCAAAAGCCGGCGCTATCGTGAACACGTTCTTGTAATAGCCGCCGACATCGAGCACAAGCCCCATTTTTCCTCTGGAAGTTTGAAGGTCCCCTTTCATTCCCTCGGCGAAGATCCGGTCGGCAAGCTCCCTGTCCGGCGTGTAACCGTCGGACTTACAGATTTCCATACGCAGCGCAAGTCCCATGCCGTCGACATTCCCGATCACTTTGCGGTGACGGCGCTGAAGGGATTTGAGCCGCGCCAAAAACGCCTTGCCCTTCGCGTTGACAAGCTTTTCATAATCCACTTCCTCGGTCATCTTCATGACTTCAAGTCCCACGGCAGTTCCGAGCGTATTGGAGGAAAATGTCGAATGGGTGGAGCCGGCGGGAAAAACTTTCGGATGAATGAGCCCTTCCCTCGCCCAAATGCCGGAGAGCGGGTTGAGGCC
>JAHFFL010000156.1 GCA_023247955.1 Candidatus Omnitrophota bacterium | reverse complement strand
GGACGCCGCGAGCACCAGATATTTTTGGGAAGGGATTTGGGTGAGGAGCGCAATTACAGCGAGGAAACGGCGCGGCTCATCGATACGGAAGTCAAGCGCATCGTGGATGAGTCGTATGTCCGGGCCAAGACCGAGCTGACCACGCACGCGGGCCGGCTCAAGACGCTTGCCACTGCTCTGCTTGAAAAAGAAGTGCTGGACGCGGACGAGGTGAGGGCGATTGTCGGCATTGAAAAGGCGGCTGTTTGATTTTTGCCCGGGCGAATTCACATTTCGCCTGGGGACGGAAACAAAAATCATGGGGGTGCTGAACGTGACCCCGGATTCCTTCAGCGACGGCGGCTTGTTTTTGGACGCGGGGCTGGCGGAAGCACGGGCGCTTCAGATGGAAAGGGAAGGCGCGCATTTCCTGGATATAGGCGGTGAATCCTCGCGGCCGGGTGCGCGGCCGGTGCCGGAGAAGGAAGAAATCCGGCGGGTGGTCCCGGTGGTGAAACGCCTGGCCGGAAAGATCAAGATCCCGATTTCGGTCGATACGACAAAGTACGGGGTCGCGAGGGCCGCGCTAGACGAAGGCGCTGCGGTGATCAACGACATCACGGCGCTAAAGAATAATAAGCGGCTCGCGAAGCTGATCGCGCGCGCCAAGGCGGGGGTAGTGCTGATGCACATGCGTGGCACGCCGCGGACGATGCAAAAAAATCCCGCCTATCGAGACGTCACCAAGGATGTCCTTTGTTTTTTGAAGCGCGCGGTGTCGGAGGCGCTTGAAACGGGGATCCCAAAGTCGCGTATTCTCATCGACCCGGGTTTTGGTTTTGGAAAAACAGTCGACCAAAATTTACGGCTGTTAAGTCATTTGGATGATTTCGCGGGGTTGGGTTGCCCGCTGCTCGTGGGACTCTCGAGGAAGTCGTTTGTGGGGCATGCGATCGCCGCCGCCGTAAACGACCGGCTCTATGGATCGCTCGGCGCGGCCGCCGTGGCGGTACAGCGCGGGGCCCATGTGCTGAGAGTGCATGAAGTACTGCCGCATCGGCAGCTCGCGGCGCTTATGGACAGAACACTGGCGACAGAGGGGGTGCGTTAGTGCCCGGTTTGATGGACATGCTGCATACTTTTTGGAAGCCGCTTGTCGAGATCTCGGCGTTTTGGTTTGCCTCCTACCTTCTTTTCGTTTACGTCAAAGACAGCGGCATGGTCCAGGCCTTAAAGGGCCTGATCCTGCTCGTGATTTTATTTTTTGTCGCCCAGATACTTCATCTAGCCGGCATTCACTGGGTGCTCGGGCATTTTTTCCAGATCTCCATCATCGGTTTCCTCATTATTTTCCAGCCGGAGCTTCGCCGGGGGCTCACGCGCATAGGGCAAAGCCCGCTGTTTAAAATTTTCCTCAAAGAAGAGAAATTTATCGACGATATCGTAAGAGCGGTCACCGCGATGTCTGAGGCCAAAACCGGCGTGTTGATCGCGATAGAAAAAGAAGTCGGCCTGAAGCCCTACACCGAAAACGGGATTGCGCTTGACGCGATCTTGTCCGCCGAGCTTTTGCTGACGATTTTTATCCCGGCCACGCCGCTTCACGATGGCGGGGCGGTGATTCAAGGCGGGCGCGTGTCGGCCGTGGGCTGCGTGTTTCCTCTGTCCCAAAGCCAGAATCTTTCCAAGACGCTCGGGACGCGCCACCGCGCGGCGCTGGGACTCAGCGAAGAGACGGATGCGCTGGTGATCGTCGTCTCTGAGGAAACCGGCACGATTTCGCTGATGAGCAAGGGCAAGATCAACCGCGGAGTGGACGGCGAAAAATTGAGGCAATATCTGGTTGAACTTTACCAGCCCCAAAAACCGCCGGCCAAGCACGCGCACGCCGGAGTCAAATCATGAAGCTTTTGCGGGGGTCGCTCTTTTTGAAGCTCGCGGCGCTGGTGTTCGCGGTCGTGAGCTATTTTTACATCCATAATGAGATTCAAAATAATGACAAGGACAAAAGATTTTCGGACCCTTCCTATAAACTCATCAAGCTCACCGCCAAATCGCTTCCGGTCAAACTCCGGCTCGACACCGCTCCGCCGGACGGCTACAAAATTTTGCAGGACAAAATCAGCGTTTTGCCGGACCGGCTGATCGTGATCGGTCCCGAGGCGCTGCTTGAAGACGCGCGGTCGGCTGAGACGTCGATTGTGGACATCAGCGAGAGTACCAAAACCGCCGTGAGGCGCGTGCCGCTGGAAAACGTCGCGGGCATCCATTTGGCCGGAGAGCCGTATTATGTGAGCGTGACAGTGCCTATCGAAAAGACAGAGCCCGCAGCCGCCGAAAATAGCCCCAAGTGAATCCAAGGAAGTCCCCTTTGAAGTTAGGAGTTAATATCGACCATGTGGCCACGCTTCGCCAGGCCCGAGGCGGCGCCGTGCCTGACCCCGCCGAAGCGGCAGGGATTTGCGAGAAGGCCGGCGCGGACTCTATCGTGATGCATTTGAGAGAAGACAGGCGGCATATTCAGGACGCGGATCTATTTAAAGTACGCAGCCGTATAGGAATTAAAGTGAATATGGAGATGTCCATCGCCCCGTCGGTGGTGAAAACAGTGCTCAGGCTGGCGCCGGAGCAGGCCACGCTGGTCCCCGAGCGGCGCGCGGAACGCACGACTGAAGGAGGGCTCGATCTCTTTAAGAAAAGCGGCGCTCTCGAGCGTTGTCTAGCCGATCTCAAGCGAAAAAAAACGGCAGTGAGTCTTTTTGTGGATCCGGACCCGAGGCAAATCGGACGCGCCGCGGAGCTCGGAGTCGAAGCGGTAGAACTTCACACCGGCGATTATGCGAATCAAAAAAGCGCGGCGCTCAGGCGCCGTGAGCTTGGGCGTCTGAGCACGGCCGCACGGCTTGCCAGGGCGAAGGGTTTAAACGTTTACGCGGGCCACGGACTGGATTATGAGAATGTTTTTGCCGTCAAAAATATCGCCGAGATCGAAGAGTTGAACATCGGTTTTTCTATTGTCACGCGGGCCGTGCGTGTGGGCTTGGAGGAAGCGGTGAGAGAAATGATACGGCTGATGAAACGATGAACCGTCAAAGCCATGAGGAAAGTCCAGCGGCTCGGGCGATAGGGATAGACATCGTCGAGATAAAGCGTCTTGCGCGCGTCAGCAAAAAATGGGGCCGGGATTTCCTGAAAAAAG
>JAHFFL010000155.1 GCA_023247955.1 Candidatus Omnitrophota bacterium | reverse complement strand
CGGCACCAGCGTCGAGCCCCTATAGAGCGGCATCAAATCCTTTGCCTCCTCCAAAGAAAGCACATTGATCCCCAGCGCTTCCGGTACCGGCACAACCCTACGGGCCTCAAGCCACTGGGCAAGCGCCCTCGTCAAAAGACCCGCCGTCAAAACAATGGAAGCGAAAATCACTGCGTTATGTTTCTGATAAATAATGGTGGCTTCCACAAAGATCATCACCAGAGCGGCCGCGCTCAGTAAAATCCGTTCGTGTGTTTTAAGCGGCAGGTCAAAATTCGTGCAGCAGGCGCTGATGTTCAGCGTAATTGCGCCGACAACGCCTATCGCATAGAGTGCCGCCAGATGCGTCACCTCGTGTTCGAAGAGCAGGACGAGAATGGGCGCTACGACGGCAACAAACAGACTGAACCAGGGCATCCCATAGCGGTTGAGTCGGCTGAACGCCGGGGGGAGCTCCTTGTCCTTTGACATCAGGAAAAAGATACTGATCAGTCCGCCGATCGCCGTGTTGCAGGCGGACAGTAAAAGCAGTCCGAGCGCGACCGCGATAAGTTTCCCGAACCATGGGCCGACATAATAATTCCCTATCGCGCGTATCATGTCCTCGGTATGGCCCGAAAGACCCGGAATGGAGTTCATCGCGGCGCCGAGAATCAGCGAGATCACCGTGACCTCCAGCAAAACCGGCAAAATGGCCCGCTTGGCGGTCCTGGCGACAGGTTCCTGCATGATTCCCGTGACGTTCGCGATGGCCTCCACGCCGGAGAGCGCAAGCACAATGCCCACAAACTTCGTCCAATTGGAAAAAAGGGATCCTTCGGGAACAACGATTTGAATGTCTTTCACATGCGGCAATACGGCCACGCAAAGCGCGGCAAGAAGCAGCACGACCAGGACTCCGATCACCGCCGCAGCGTCCCCGCTTTTGGTCGGGCCAAGAATATTCACGACGCCAATCGCAATCAGAGACCCGATCGCCCACCACTCCGGATGCGAAAAACCGAGATAATGGAAGGCCTCGAGACCACTGATCGAAGCCGTCACGACATAATCGGCGACCAACAGAAGCGCGCCGATCACGGCCAGTGTCTTGGACCGCACACGTACCGACGAATACACGCCGCCGCCGTCAGGGTAGGCCTTGCAAATCACGACATAACACAGACCGACCATCGCCGTCAGGATACTCATCGCAAGAAGAAAAAACAGCGACGCGTGGCCCGCGATCGCGAAAGCGATCCCCAGCACATACGCCTTCGAGGTACCCCAATCGCCGTAGAGCATGGCGCTGGCCTGGTACCACGTGAGTTCCCTGGGTCTTTCTACTTTTTTAAGGAGCAAGGCCATTGTTCACCGGACAGACAAAAAGGGAGTCTTTTTGCCGAAGACTCCCTTTCCGTCAAGACTCAATTTTCGATTTAAGACAACGCTTTTACGCTAAAAGAGAGAGGATTAGTCTCTTCTTTTGCCGAAAATGCGTAACAGCAGGATAAACAAATTGATAAAATCCAGATAAACCGTCAGCGCGCCCAAGACGGCCGCCTTTTTTTCCATCTCGGCGTTTTCAAAACCCATCGCGTGAAGGTTTTTCAACTTTTGAGTATCCCAGGCGATAAGCCCGAGGAAAACGGCAATGCCGATGAACGTCGTGACCCAATAAAGCGCCGTGCTCTTGAGGAAAAAATTGACGACGCCCGCGATGATGATGCCGAAAAGCCCCATCATCGCAAGATTCCCCATCGATGTCAGATCTTTCTTCGTCGTCATACCGTACACGCTGAAGAAAAAGAACGTGCCCGCCGTGATCGCGAACGTGGAGAGCACCGACGCGCCGGTGTAAATCAAAAGCACCGACGTGAGCGTGATGCCGTTGAGAAACGAATACGCGAGAAACACAAGTGACGCCGTGGCGACGCTCATTCTCAAAGCCGCCGCCGAGAGCCAAATCACGAGCGCGAACTCGGCCACCACCAGGCCAATCAAAAGGGCCCAGTTCGTGAAAACCGCCTTCAACAGGGCCGGCTGAGTCAAAAGCCAAAACGACGCCGCCGCCGATACAGCTAGACCCGCGGACATCCACAGGTAAACCCGCGAGATAAAGCTGGATTCCGACGCTTGGACACCGGTGCCGGTCATTGGTTTATTTTCCATGGCAAAACCTCCTATTCAATCGGTAGTTTAATTTTTGTCCCCTTTTTGGGCCTGTCGGGGTTTGGGATCAAATCTTTATTGAATTCATAGAGCCGCTTCCACTGCTTGCCGTCGCCGTATTCACGCGTGGCGATTCCCCACAGCGTATCCCCGGCTTGTATCGTGTAATCCTTGGTGCTCACCTGCACCGCGCTCTCCACTTCTTCTTTTTCCTCAATCTCCTTGTCCTGGAAAAGGCGCGCCTTCTCCGCCGGGATCATGACCTCTTCGACCTCGGCGATCATGAACTGGGCGTTGCGGTCCCTCTGCATCCCCACGAGATCATGAGCCGGCGCCATCGCGTCAAGCTTGCCGCGGCTGAGGACGCGGATACGATCCTCGGGCAGGCCTTGCTCGCTCATGAAATTTTTGACGGACGAGGCTCTTCGTTCACCGAGTTTTAAATTATATTTCTCGGTACCACGCACGTCGGCGTTGCCGGTGATCAGGATGTCCGCCTTTGGATTGTTTTGCAGCATTCGCATCGCATCCTGCAGGACGTCACGCGCGTCATCCCGCAGCTCCGCTTTGTCAAAATCAAAGAGGACCTTCACATTTTTTAGCACGCGTTTGATGACGAGCGATGGCCTCATCTCCCCTCCGGAAGATTTGTAATCAAAAATAATCTTGCGCACATAAACGTAGCCCTGATTCCCCCAGGGTCTGGCTTCGCCCGGGATTTCCGGCCACCACCAATACCCTTCGCGCACGGTGTCCTTCACCGGCGCGGGCCTCGAGTCCGTCGGCCACCAGGAAAAGCGTTTGGCCAGCAACTCGTCGTCGTGGGTCTTGACTTTCGGAAAATCAATCGTTAGGTTTTTTTGGTTTTCGGAAAGCAGCGTGGGATTTTGAGCGGGAGAAATGGGCGTCACCTCGGCTTGAGGAAACTGGCCAAGCGGCTTGGTGTCCGGCACGCCGGTCGACGGGACATCTGTGGACGCGGTGTCAGCGGCGTCCGGGCCGCCGTCATCGGCGAAAACCGCCGGGGAGTAAATAAAA
>JAHFFL010000154.1 GCA_023247955.1 Candidatus Omnitrophota bacterium | reverse complement strand
GTCTAACATAGACAGAGGATGCGGGGGAGGTCGATTCTTTCTCATTCGGGCGATTTTTTTCTAATTTTAAAGCTTAACGAACGCTTCGAAACAAACATTCCTCTGATGTTTTCTCCGCAAAGTTCCTGTGATGAATATAGCGGGTGATGGGGCTATTTTTGGAAAGCGAGTAAATGTGAGAGTGCCTAGCGGCCATGAGTTTGACGAAGTCATGATCAATCGTGTGTTTGTGACGGATCACCGCGCCGGAATGCTCATACCGTTGTCTTTCACCCCAAAAGTACCCGCTATGATTCAGGTCGATTCCAACAAGGTAGATTTTGGCGGCGCCAAAATAGAGCGCATATTGGAGAAGTCGGACGCCGGCCGAAGTCCATTGCACACGGTCCGTGCTGAGTTGTGCAAGACGGAGCGGCCGAACCAGGCGCTTGAGATAAAAGTTATCTTTTTGATGGTCCATGATCAGGTGAGTATAGGCGCCTTTTAATTTTGGCTGATTTTCAACAAACTTTGGGTCATCCATGATGAAGAGGTCTGTTTTGAAGGCGGCCAAGAGATCGGGCACGTCCCTGTAGTCCTCAATCATAGCCTTTTTTCGGCAAAGGAAGAGGTCCGGCCGACGCCCAATGTTTTTTTTCACGAATAAACGCAAGCCCGCATTGCAGGTCAGTATCCTCATGTCATCGGGGATTGTCTCAAGCTCGTTGGCGGACGGACCCGATCCGATGATCAAGACCCTTTGACCGCTGATCAGTTTTTTTAAAACAGAATGTGACCGGGATCGCCACCAGGCCCTTTTGAGAGGCATGACGATCAGTTCCCGGATTTTGCGCAAAAGGGAGAGGGGCCGTCTAAGCGCGTATTTGGTTGCGTGTTTCAACATTTTTATCGTTCCGAAGTTCGAATGGAGCTCCACGGCCCTGTGAAACAGCCGAAGAGGTTCGGTCATGAACCCCTTTCTCTTTTTTTGCCCTTGTTTTTTGGGTTTGTAAGAGTTGCTTCGGATAAACCGTCGTACGAATTCTACATCCTGTGGTGGGACCGGCGAGAGGTGTTCACGAACCTTGATGATTTCCGAGCGGCGCCCCAAAAACGTCATGGCTCTGGGATTTGCCGGATGGGATCCTGTGAACACTTTTTCTACCGTAAAACCCGACAGTTCAAAGGCTTTTTTCAGCACACCCATGCTGAAATGGTTTACGTGAGCGATGTGAAACATCTGGGCCGTATTCTGCCAGTGAGGCGACAGGGCGTTGGGAACTTGCACGAGCAGAAGGCCATCCGGCTTTAGAAACTCGCGTAGTTTTAGCAGCTTCTCAACGGGGTTGTACAAATGCTCAAGGACGTGATACAGCGTGATGAGGTCAAGAGATCCAGCCAGGGTTTTTTGCTCGAGAATAAAGTTATCCACGTCGGTGCAGTGGACTTCGGCGCCATTTTTCTTCTCAGCAAATTTAGCGTATTCGACGAAGGGCTCTACGCCGTAAAGCCGACTCTGCGGAAGATTCTTGCGGAAAACTCCCAGTAAAACCCCTGACCCACACCCAACGTCGAGGATCGCCGGATCAAAGATAAGCCGGCGCTCGAGACTGGAGCGAACACGGTTATAAAACCACTGCCGTTTTAAGAGGGTAAGGTGGTCTTTGTATTCGACGCTTGGGGCCGGATTACCGGTATAAAAGAGACGGTAGGTTTCACGGTAGAAATGGTTCATTTCTTCCTGCGTCGGACGCGGGTTGGTGAAGATAAATCCGCATTTTTTACAGATGACGCTTGAAAGACCCATGCCGTAGCGGTCCCGGTCGAGCAGCGGAAGATGGTCGGCTGAACCGCAGAGACCGCAACTGGCGGTTTCTTTTTTCATCTCGATATAAAGCAAGCGCGCGTTTATATTTTTTCTCACGACATGAAGATCTTTTCTGGATTAGGGATTGAAAGGATGCTTTTGAAGGGAAGATAGTCGGAAACGGGACTTTGAGCCGACAGATTAAAGACGTTTTTAAATTTTCGAGACACAACCTTCAGAAAATTTTCATCCGAATCACTGTAACGCAGGCCCGGTTCCTGGCCCTCCCAGGCGTACCGTTTTTCGGTAAAATCCACGCCGCACAGGTAAACCTCTCGAGCGCCGTAATGCAGCGCGATCTGCAACAGCCGAAACGGAGGCGATACGGGACGATTATTCCGTTGTCTGAGTTTTTGCACTTCAGCCGCGCCGAAAAGACGGTTGATGTAAAAGTCATCCATGCCGTCATCGTAGAGAAGACACGCATAGGCCCTTTTCAAATCTTTCCTCCGGCGGATAAAGGAGAGATCGTCCGAAAGGAAAACTTGGGCTCGGATCTTGGCAAACAACTGCTTGAGCTGCTTTCGCTTTAACACCCTTTTTGAGCAAAGGTACAAATCCAGTGTTCTCGTGAACTTTTCATCTGCACAGAGGCCTGCGGCATGATCGCAGGCCAGGATTTTAACGTCTGCAGGCAGTTGAACCA
Source organism: Candidatus Omnitrophota bacterium (assembly GCA_023247955.1). Classification (GTDB taxonomy): domain Bacteria; phylum Omnitrophota; class Gorgyraeia; order 2-02-FULL-51-18; family 2-02-FULL-51-18; genus JACPAX01. The sequence continues at coordinate 702 of JAHFFL010000154.1, read as the reverse complement.
GTGAGGAGGCGGAGGCCGCTGAATTCACGATCAGCGTCTTTTGACCTTCGATGAGCCGGCGCAGCATCGCGTCGTTCAGGCGGTGCCGGAAATAGCCGAATGCAAAGTGGAGCGTGCGGTCCTTTAACGAACGTTCAAAAGGATTTTTCAGGCGCATTTCCGCCATGACTTTGCCTCGGATTGAAGCGGAAAGCCGGTTCACCTGCCCGGAGCTGATCGGCCGGATCTGCGGCACCGGCAGAAAATCTGCTGCCTTCTGGCAAAGCAAGGTCGTGACCCGTGGGTTGCTTGGAATTTCTTCGAGCACGGAGAAGCCGGCCAACTGGAAAGTCATGCGAAGCGTCTGTGGACTAAACTGATTGACGTGGGCGATGTGAAACATACGCAATGCGCTCGGACAGTCCGGGGAAAACGGATTCGGCACTTGGAGCAGCACCAGCCCGTCCGGTTTCAGAAAGTCTCGCAGCAGCTTGAGTTTGTTTACGGGCTCGTAGAGATGTTCGAGCACATGATTCATCGTGACGAGATCGAAGAAACCCCGCTTATCGGCTTTTTCCCTCGCAAAGGATTCAATATCGCCGGCGTAAATATCCGCATTATTTTTTTCTCTCGCATAATTCCCATACGTCGGCGAAGGCTCAATGCCGTGGAGCCGGCTTTCGGGCATGCGCGCGCGGAAGAGGTGCAATACAATTCCCGACC
>JAHFFL010000153.1 GCA_023247955.1 Candidatus Omnitrophota bacterium | reverse complement strand
ATCTTTAGCCGGGACTTATCCACATGGGTGTAAATCTGCGTGGTGGAAATATCCGAGTGCCCCAGGAGCTCCTGGACCACCCGAAGGTCCGCGCCATTCTGCAAAAGGTGCGTCGCGAAGGAATGTCTCAGGATATGAGGATAGACCTTCTTTTTGATACCCGCCGTCCTGGCCGCGCGTTTTAGAATTCCCCAGACCGTCTGCCGCGACATCTTCTTGCCCTGCCGCGTGACAAAAAGGGCCTCCTCCGTCCTACCCCGGAGCCAGCGCACGCGCGGGCCGCGCAGATAACGCTCGAGGCTCTTACGCGCCATCTTCCCGACAAGCACGATCCTCTCTTTGTCGCCCTTGCCGATGACCCGCAGGATCCCCTGATCCAAATTCAAATTCGTCGTTTTCAAGGTGGTGACTTCGCTTGCCCTCAGGCCCGTCGCGTACATGAGCTCCAGGCACGCCTGGTCGCGTGAACCCAGATCCCTCCGCACGTTGGGCGCCTTTAAAAGCTGTTCCACCTCGGCGACGCCCAGCACCTCGGGTAAAATTTTCCACAGCTTCGGCGATTCGAGCGCCTCCGTCGCGTCCGCTTGAACGCGGTCTTCCTGAATCAGAAACCGGTGAAAGGTCCGGATCGCAACAAGCTCCCGTGAAACTGAACTTGGCGCAAGCCCGCGTTCGCGCTCAGCGATCAAAAAATCCATGATATGATCGCGCCCGACGTCCCCCCAAGCGCCGAGCTTCTTCCTTTTCAAAAAATTTGCATACCTTTTCAGGTCCATCCCGTAAGAAGACAACGTATTCTTTGAAAACCCTTTCTCAATGGAGAGAAAGTCGAGAAAAAGTCGCACGTCCCCGACCAGTCCGCCCGATTCCATTCAGACCTTCTTGTCTTCATCGGCCGGGGCGGGCAGATCCACGCTCTCCGGCACGAGCTCATCCTTCACTTTGTTGTAATAAAAATTGCTCGAGACAAGCCGTAAGATCCTCTCCAGGTCCGTGTGCACACCACCGATCTCCGATTCGGCATAAGTGTTGGCCTCGACCCGCTCTTTGATCTTGGTGAGCTCCTCGAGGTACGGCTTCAGTTCCTCTTGCTTGGCGGGGACCAAATACTGCTGCAGTTCCGTAAGGTTTCCCAACGCCTCCTGGGCGGAGCGGGCCGCCTTCTTGTTGTTCCCGCCGATGTCGTCAATGAGCTCACTGTGCCAACTCTTCCACAGCGTGTAATGGGACTTGTAGTAGTATTCATTGGAGAATTTCTTTTTGAAGGGCCCTCCTTCCAGATAAATTGCCGTAGGGACGTGAAGGGGCTCTTTCTTTTTTCTGGTAAATTTCTTCTGCACCGAAGCGCATCCCGAAAATCCCAACAACGCCGTCACGAGCACAAACAACCAAAGACCTCTCTTCATTAAAGCTCCTTGTGGGGCAATCCCAAAAATTTTTTGAATCCTTCTTCGCTCAGCACCTTGATTCCAAGCCTCTCGGCATCCTTGAGTTTTGATCCCGGCGCCTCACCGGCGATCACGGCGGTGGTTTTCTTGCTGACGCTGGAGGATACCCGCCCGCCCCGATCCAGGATGAGTTGGCCGGCCTCTTCCCGCGAGAGGCCCTGAAGCGTTCCTGTCAGCACGAACGTCTTACCCGCAAGCATGGGCGTCTCCCCTGTCTTTTTCTCGGCGGTCATGCGCAGGCCTGCCTCTTTTAACTTTCCCAAGATCCTTAAATTTTCATCGTTCTTAAAAAATCCGGCGACGCTCTCGGCGATCACCTCCCCAATCGCCGAAATCTCCATGATCGAATCTTTCGAAGCCTTCTTCAATTTTTCCATGGAGCCGAAATGCTGCGCCAAGAGCCGTGCGGCGTTAACACCCACATGGCGGATCCCGAGCGCAAAGACCAGACGCGCCAGGTCGCGCGCCTTGCTCCGCTCAATCTGGTTGACCAGATTGGATGCGGACTTGTCTCCCATCCGCTCAAGGGCGGCGAGCCCCTCCTGTTTCAAACGATAGATCTCGGAGAAGTCCCTGACCATTTTTTTGTCAACGAGCTGATCCGCAAGCGCCTCCCCCAGACCCTCGATGTCCATCGCCTTCCGAGACGCGAAATGCAGGAGCCGCGCCTTGAGTTGCGCCACACAGCCAGCGTTGACACAGCGGGCGGCCACTTCTCCTTCCTCGCGGATGACCGCCGAACCGCAAACGGGGCATTTCTTCGGCATTCCAAAAGACCTTTCCCTGCCTGTTCTCTTTTCCTTCAAGACCTCCACCACTTGTGGAATGATCTCGCCGCTCTTTTCAACGCGCACCCAATCGCCAACCTTGAGATCCAGCCGCTTGATCTCATCAGCGTTATGGAGGGTGGCCCGCGAGACCGTGGTGCCGGCCAAAAAAACGGGCTCCAGATTCGCCACGGGTGTGAGGACACCCGTCCGGCCCACCTGAACCGAAATGTCCAAAAGCCTGGTCCGGGCCCTCTCCGCAGGGAATTTATACGCAATCACCCAGCGGGGACTCTTATGGGTCGCGCCCAAGATCCTCTGCTGCTGAATGCCGTTCACCTTAAAGACGAGGCCGTCGATTTCATAATCGAGCCTTTCCTTCTTCATCTGCCACTCGTCGCAGGCCTCAAAAACCTCTTCCAGGTTTTTGCAAAGCCTTGTATGGGAATTGACGGGAAGCCCGGAGTCCCTAAAATAATTCAAAAGGTCCATCTGCGTTCGGAAAAACCCATCCGTGACGGCGCCGGCGCCATGCGCGAAAAAATTGAGGCCGCGCTTGGCGACAAGCGAGGAGTCCAGAAGCTTCAACGAACCGGCCGCTGCGTTGCGCGGATTCGCAAAAAGTTCCTCGTCATGATGCCTTCTCTCTTCGTTCAGCGCGAGAAACCTTTTCCGTGTCAGGAATACCTCGCCGCGTACCTCGATCTCCTCAGGAACGCGACCGACCCCCTCCAAACTCTCGGGGACCTCCCGGATCGTGCGGACATTCCGCGTCACGTCATCCCCACGCTGACCGTCACCCCGAGTGGCGGCACGCACGAGCCTGCCCTCTTCGTAGAGAAGCGCCAGTGACACACCGTCGATTTTGAGCTCCTGCACGTACTCGATGGTCTGGCCGTGGAGGTTCTTGCGCACACGCTCGTTAAACGCGGAAATCTCCTCTTTAGAATAGGTGTTGTCGATGCTTAACATCGGCACTTTATG
>JAHFFL010000012.1 GCA_023247955.1 Candidatus Omnitrophota bacterium | reverse complement strand
AGACGGTCCTGGCAGCGGTGCCGGTCGGCAACCGCGGCAACTTCTTCGGAGGTGGAGCGACGGTAAGCATCTTCGACTTCGGCAAGCGTCGCGCGTTCTTCGGCGCCTTCACGCTCGAGCGCGTCCAGCTCGGCGGTCAGGCGACGCTCCTCTTCGGTCAGCGCCGCCAGCTCCGCGCTCTTCAAGGCGCGATCGTTTTGAAAGAGGAGAAACTCTTTGGACGCAACCGCAATCTCAAGCGTTTTTAATTTTTCGAGCTCTTTTTTGTAGCTTTCTGCTTTTTTGGCCTGCCGCTCGATCGAGCCGATTTGCCGCTTTACCTCCTGAATGATGTCGCTCACGCGCAGAAGATTCGCCTCGGTCTGCTCGAGCTTTTGCAGCGCCTCTTTCTTTTTGCTTTTATACTTCGTGATGCCGGCGGCTTCTTCGAAAATTTCGCGGCGATCCTCGGGCTTGGCGCTCAGGATCCGGTCCATTTTGCCCTGCTCAACAAGCGAATAATTTTCGATGCCGATGCCGGTGCCCATCAAGAGTTCGTGAATGTCGCGGAGGCGGACGGCGTTTTTATTCAACAGGTATTCGCTCTCGCCCGAGCGGTAGAGCCGCCGTGCGATCGTGACTTCTTCATAATCCACCGGCAACAGGCGGGATTCATTGGAAAGTGTGAGCGATGCTTCGGCAAGACCGAGGGGCTCCTTGGTCGCGGTGCCGTTGAAGATGATGTCCTCCATACGCGCGCCGCGCAGGGACTTGGCGCTTTGCTCGCCCAAGATCCAACGTATTGCGTCGGAGATATTGGACTTGCCACAGCCGTTCGGCCCGACAATGGCCGTGACGCCCGCGTCAAATTCGATCGTCGTCTTGTCCGCGAAAGACTTAAATCCGAGCAGTTCCAATCGTTTAAAAAGCAATAGAACCCGCCTTGTAAAAAGCTGTTAAAAGTAGACTAATATTATCGAAGGATTATAACACTCTTGTGGAGGGCAGTCAAGAGCTCTACTATATGTAGCGGTTTTTTTGGAAGGTTTACTTCTGTTTTTTACGGAACAGTGCGTCGAGGCTCCATTCGCCCGCGCCGTAGGCCGCCAAAAAGAGAAATATAAAACAGAAGAGCACGGCCGACTCACCGTGATTCTGGACCGGCCAAAAGCCGTTCGGCTGGTGAAATTGGAAATAGGCGACCGCCATCTCGCCCGAAAGAATGAAAGCGACCGGTCTCGTAAAAAGGCCAAGAAGAATCGCCGCGCCTCCATAAAGCTCAAGCACGCCTCCGATCCATACCTGCGAGAGAAACTTCGGATGACCGCCGAACTGAGCGGGCACGCCGCCAAACCAATCAAAAATTTTCATACCGCCGGCTTGAAGAAACAGCAAACCTGCGACCGCCCTCAGCAAGAACAGCGCGGCTTCCTTGGCTCGATCGTTATTCATCGCATCTCCTCCTTTAAAAATCAAAACCCCAGGATATGATAGCCGCAGTCGACGAAGAGGATTTCGCCGGTGATGCCGCGGCTGAGCGGGCTGAAAAGAAAGGCGGCGGTATCGCCTACCTCTTCGGCCTCAGTGTTGCGCCGGAGCGGCGCCTTTTCTTTGGCAATTTTGAGAAGGTCGGTGAAACCTGAAATACCGCGCGCAGCCAGCGTACTGATGGGTCCCGCGGAAATCGCGTTGACGCGGATGTTTTTGGGGCCGAGGTCATAGGCGAGGTACTTCACGCTCGTCTCGAGCGCGGCCTTCGCGACGCCCATCACGTTGTAGCCCGGCGTCACGCGCTCACCGCCCAAATAGGTCAGCGTCAGGATGCTGCCGCCTCCGCGCTTTTCCAAGAGCGGCTGGGCTTTCTGCGCAACAAGCGTCAACGAATAGGCGCTGACGCCGAGCGCCGTGTCAAACCCGTCTTTCTTGGTTTTTGTGTAGCCACCCTCAAGGTCTTCGGCCTTGGCGTAGGCGACGCAGTGCGCCACAAAATCAAGTCCTCCCCAGCTCTTCTCTATTTTTTGCATGGCCGCATCAACTTGAGATTCGTCGGTGACATCGCAGGGAAAAACCAAAGAGTCGCTACTCAAAGTCTTGACGAGCTCTTCGACGTTGTCTTTGAGACGCTCGCCTTGGTAGGTGAATGCGAGCTCCGCGCCCTCGCGGGCCGCGCTCTGCGCAATGGCCCAGGCGATGCTTCTTTTATTGGCGACGCCGAGGATGAGCCCTTTTTTGCCTTCCAGAAGTTTTGCCATTTTTTATTCTTATCCCTTATCTCTTATTCCTTAAATTTCTTTACAATGATCGACGTATTGTGCCCGCCAAATCCGAGCGAATTGGAAAGGCAGGCGTCGACCGGGGTCTTCCGCGCCGTAAGCGGGATGTAATCCAGGTCGCACTCGGGATCCAGATGTGTCAGATTGATTGTCGGGTGAAGCGTCTGGTGCTTCAGAGAGAGGCAACACGCGATAAACTCGATTCCGCCGGCCGCGCCGAGCGTGTGTCCGGTCATGGATTTGGTGGAGCTGATCGGCACTTTCTTCGCGTCTTCACCGAAAACTTTTTTAATCGCAAGTGTTTCGATCTTGTCATTGAGCTCGGTCGAGGTGCCGTGGGCATTGATGTAGCTGATCTGGCCGGGATTCATGCGCGCGTCATCCAAGGCCATGCGCATACAGCGCGACGCGCCTTCCCCCTCCGGATCGGGGGCCGTCATGTGGTATGCGTCGCCGTTCAAGCCGTAGCCGACCATCTCTCCGTATATCCTGGCCGCGCGCGCCTTGGCATGTTCCAACTCTTCCAAGACAACGACCCCCGCGCCTTCTCCCATGACAAATCCGTCTCTTTCTTTGTCAAAAGGCCTTGAGGCGGCCTGAGGATCATCGTTTCTTTTGGAGAGTGCCTTCAAGGCGCAAAAACCGCCTATCCCGAGCGGCGTGATGCAGCTCTCGGTGCCGCCGGCGACCATGACCTTGGCCTGTCCGTGCTGAATCATACGGAAGGCCTCGCCGATCGCGTGTGTGCCGGTCGCGCAGGCCGTGACCACCGCGAGATTGGGCCCTTTCATACGGTGCAGAATCGAAATCCAACCCGAGGCCATATTGATGATCATCAGGGGAATTAAAAACGGGGAGAATTTATCCGGGCCTTTTTCTAAATAAATCGAGTGGGTCGCCTCAACAATCTGGAGACTCCCGATCCCCGACCCGACGATCACGCCAACTAAAAAAGGATCTTCCTTGCTCATGTCGACGCCGGAATCGGCGATCGCCTCCCCAGCCGCAGTCACCGCAAACTGGGTGAACTGCTCCATGCGTCTGGCTTCTTTGGGAGGGATGGTATCTTTAGGATCGTAGTTTTTGACTTCGGCGGCGATGCGGGAATCAAAACGGGCGGGGTCAAAAACGGTTATCTTGCCGGCGCCGCTCTTCCCATGGATGAGAGAATTCCAAAAATCGTTGACATTGTTCCCGATCGGCGTGACCGCGCCCAGACCGGTGACAACCACGCGGGGGTAAGACATAAAAAATTACTTTGCGGTCTTCGCTTTTTCCTCAACATAGCGCACCGCTTCGCCCACGGAGGTCATCTTCTCCGCGTCTTCGTCGGGAATTTCAATGTTAAATTCTTCTTCGAGAGCCATGACCAGCTCCACCGTGTCCAAAGAATCTGCTCCGAGATCATCCACAAAAGAGGCGGCATCAGTCACTTCTTCGACCTTAACGCCCAACTGCTCCGCAATAATCGCCCTTACTTTTTGTCCGATTTCGGCCATTGAATCATTTCCTCCTCATTTACAGCATCACCATGCCACCGTCAACCGTGATGACCTGACCCGTTATAAAATTACTTTCCTCCGACGCGAGAAAAAGAACCGCCTGCGCGACGTCCGCCGGCTTTCCGAAGAAACCGACGGGAATGGCTTTTAAAATCTTGTCCTTGGCTTCGGGGGCCAGCGCCTGCGTCATTTCGGTCTCAATAAAACCGGGAGCGACCGCATTGACAAGCACGTTGCGCGATCCCAGCTCTTTGGCCACCGATTTAGTGAGCGCGATAATCCCCGCTTTGCTCGCGGCATAATTGGCCTGGCCGGCGTTGCCCACAAGGCCGATCACGGAAGCGATATTGATGATCTTGCCAGCTCGCTGCTTCATCATGATCTTGGAAACCGCACGCATGCAAAGAAAAGCGCCCTTGAGATTTGTGTCGAGCACTTCGTCCCAATCGGATTCCGTCATGCGGACAAAAAGACCGTCCTTCGTGACGCCGGCATTGTTGACGAGTATATCAACCCGCTTATATTTGTCAAGGGTTTTGTCCGCAAGTTCCTCCACTTTTTCAGCATTTTTCACATCGAGAGAAAAACAGAGAGGTTTCACGCCACCGGCTTGCTCAATCTCCGCCGCGAGCGCTTCCAAAGCCTCAAGATTTCTCGCGGTGAGCACGAGATTCGCGCCTTCACGCGCCAAAAGAAGCGCGATTTCCCGGCCGATACCGCGGCTGGCGCCCGTCACGATCGCGGTTTTTCCCTCGAGGCGCTTAGAGGGCATTGAAATCCTCCGCCCCGTCGAGCGAAATTGTCTCCGCTTGCGGATCTATTTTTTTAAGCAGGCCTTTCAAGATCTTGCCCGGCGCGAATTCCACAAAATGACGTATCCCCTTTTGGATCATGAAACGCATCGAATCTTCCCAGAGCGTGCGATGGTTCATTTGAAAAATCAAATTCTGTTTGATCTTCGCGGGGTCCTCCTCGACATTCGCGGTCAGGTTGCTGACCACCAGAATTTTGGGGCGGCTGATTAATATCTTTTCAAGCGCCTTCTCGATCTTCCGGCAGGCACTGTCCATGCAACTCGAATGAAATCCTCCGCTCACATCGAGCGGGATCACTTTTTTGGCGCCGGCTTCCCTCAATCTCTCTATTGCGACCTCTACCTTCTCCTTGAAACCGGAGATCACGATTTGCCCCGGCGCGTTGAGATTTCCCACCTCGGCCCCCGTGGACTTGCAGATCGCCTCCACCGTGTCTAGGTCGGCGCCGAGCACGGCGGCCATCAGGCCCGGCCTCTCGACGGCGGCTTCGTCCATGTAGCGGCCACGCGCGCAGACAAAGCGCATGCCGTCGTCAAACGAGATGGATTCAGCGGCGCACAGCGCGGTCGCCTCGCCAAGACTGAGACCCGCGGCAAATCGGGGAACAAACCTCTTGACCTTCGGGTGCTCTCTCAACGCTGCCAGGGCTGCCATGCTGGTGACAAAGATCGCGGGCTGGCTGAAACGTGTCTGAGTCAGGAGCTCCGGTGGACCCTCAAAGCAGGTGCTGCGGATGTCAAAATCCACAAGCTCGGCCGCGCGGTCATAGATTTTTTTTGCGGCGGGGAAATGCCCGTACAGATCTTTTCCCATGCCGGTAAACTGGGATCCTTGGCCGGGAAAAAGATAAGCCGCTTGCACGCCTTCGGAAGTCATGCTTGTTTTACCATTCCAGGATCAGCGCGCCCCACACCAGCCCGCTGCCGAACGTGGCCATGACTACTTTGTCTTTCTTTTTAATTCGACCCTCCTCCACCGCCTCATAAAGGGCGATCGCGCAGGAAGCAGCCGACGTGTTGCCGTACTTGAAGAGATTGATATAAACTTTTTCTTTGGGAAAATGAAGACGCTCCGCCACCGCGTCCACGATACGCTGGTTGGCCTGATGAGGGATAAAGCAAGCGATGTCTTCGAGCTTCAGTCCGGCTTTGGCAAGCGCGCCGTTCACGGCGTCCGCCATGCCGCGCACCGCGAGCTTAAACACTTCCGAGCCGCTCATCTTAAGATAATGCGCTTTGGCGTTCACGGTCTCAGCGCTCGCCGGGGTCTTGGACCCGCCCGCGCTGATTTTTAAAAGGTCGGCGTACTGCCCGTCGGAGCCGATCACTCCGGAAAGGATTCCTCCCGACTGGACCGGCGCGAGCAAAACGGCGCCGGCGCCGTCTCCGAAAAGCACGCAGGTCGACCGGTCCGTCCAGTCAATGTACGAAGAAATCAGATCGGCGCCTATCACGAGAATATTCCGGTACGTCCCGTTTTTAATGAATTGTTCGGCCGTGATCAGCGCGTACACAAAACCGGCGCAGGCGGCGCCAAGATCAAACGCGGCGGCCTTGTTCGCGCCTATTTTTTTTTGCACCAGGCACGCGCAGGATGGAAGCGGCATATCCGGCGTCGTCGTCGCCGCGATGATCAAGTCGACGTCCCCCGGCAAGACGCCGGCATTCTTGAGCGCTATGAGCGCGGCCTCTTGCGCCAGGTCGCTGGTCCCCGTCCCCTTTTCGGCGATGCGTCTTTCCGAGATGCCGGTGCGCGTCCGTATCCACTCATCCGAAGTGTCGACCATTTTCTCAAGATCGCGGTTCGTGAGAACCTTCTTGGGGACGCAAAAACCAATCCCCTTGATCCCGACCCTCATTCGTCCGTCCTCCGCACCGCTTCGACGATGTGCTGATTGATTTCGTATTTCACAAATTCGCCGGCTCGGCGTATCGCGTTTTTGATCGCGCGCGCGTTGGAGGAGCCGTGGCTGATGATGCAGTTGCCGTCCACGCCGAGCAGCGGCGCACCGCCATATTCGGAATAGTCGCATTCCTTTTTGAGCGCGTCGAACGCAGGCTTGGCGAGCAGCGCCCCGAGCATGGTAATGACGCTCCGTTTCAATTCGGCCTTCAGCAGTTTGCCGATGACATCCGCGATCGACTCCGAGACTTTGAGCACGACATTGCCCACAAAACCGTCGCAGACCACGATGTCCACCCGGCCGTTAAAAATGTCGCGCCCCTCGACGTTGCCGATAAAATGAAGGCGGCTTTTATTTAAGAGCTGATGAGCTTCCTTGATGTACTCGGTGCCCTTGCTTTCCTCTTCGCCGATATTCAGGACGCCGACTGAAGGCCTGTTCTTACGCAAAATGTAGCGGAAATAAACGTCGCCCATCAGCGCGTACTGGTAAAGGTGTATCGGCTTGGTGTCAATAGTAGCGCCGACGTCGATCAAAAGCGTGGGGGTATCCCCGAGCGTCGGCAGCGCTATCCCTATCCCCGGCCTCTCAATTCCCTCTAAGAGGCGAAGCTTCAGCGTCGCGGCAACCACCGCGGCCCCCGTGTGGCCGGCCGTCACGAACGCGTCCACAACGCCTTCCTTGGCCAAATCGGCACAAATAGAAACGGACGCGTCTTTTTTTTTGCGAATGGAAATGACCGCCGATTCGTCCATGCGGACAAAACTTCCGGCGTGATGGATGGAAATACCGGCGGGGGGATTCGGGTGCTTGTCGAGTTCGGACCTTAAAAGATTTTGGTCGCCCACCAGGACAATCTTGGCGTCCGTCTCGCGCGCCGCCTGTACGGCTCCGGCGACGATCTCTTGCGGCGCGTTGTCCCCGCCCATTCCGTCAACGGCGATTCTCACTTCACGGTTTCCGGCAGAAGGCTCATGCCTTCTTTTTCTTTTCCTTGGTCTTGATCTGCAGCACCGGGCGGCCCTTGTAATAACCGCACTTGGGGCAAACACGGTGCGAGGCGTGAGGAACGCAGTTTTCGACGCCCAGAGGACAACTAGGGTCCACATCCGTTTGGACGGTGCGCATGATGTCATGTGTGCGGCGCTTCCGCGTGCGTGTGTTGGAATGACGGCGCTTGGGATTAGGCATTGGTTTCTCTTCTTTCTGTCTTTAAAATGCTTTTGACTTGCATCGGCAAGTCTTACGGTTAAGGTTGGCGCCGCAGGCCGGGCATAAACCCCTGCAGTCTGAGCGGCACACTGCCCGGATCGGATGCTCGAGGATGATCTCTTCCCGCACATCCCCGTCCAAGATTACCGAATCAAGACCGTGGATATCATAATGAAGGGTGATGTCTTTTTCAAATAGATTATTAAACTCTTCGAGGCACAGCGAACAAACCAGGCGACGCTCCCCTTCCACATGGGCGCTGACCGTCAAATCTTCCCCGCTCCTCCACGCCTCCACATGAAGCAGGAGCGGTTCCGGAAATCGCATGATGCCGACGTCCACGTCCAAGGTCCGGGGATCAATCTTCTCGTCGAGGACCAGCGCGTGGTCCTCTTTCAACCCTTTCAAATAAATTTTCACTTACTGAACTTTTTTTTGACCGCTTTCCACACGGGCTCCGGCACAAAAGTGCTGACGTCGCCGTTCAGGCGGGCGACTTCTTTGATCAGCCGGCTCGAGATATACGAGTAGGATTCATGCGGCATCAAAAAAATCGTCTCAACATCGTCGGCGAGCTTGCGGTTGGTCAGCGCCATCTGAAACTCGTATTCAAAATCCGAGATCATGCGCACCCCGCGGATCATGGCCCTCGCCCCGATCTTCCGCGCGTACTCTACGACCAAGCCCTCGAATTCATCCACGGTAACGCCGCTCATGCCTTGGGTCGCCTGTTTCAGAAAATCCACGCGCTCCTTGACCGTAAAGAGCGGGCTCTTATCCGTGCTGTGGTGCGCGACGGCCACGACGACTTCCTCAAAGATACCGAGCGCCCTTTTGATGAGATCGATGTGCCCGTAAGTTACCGGGTCGAAGGTACCTGGGTACACGCCTCGCGTGTGTTTCATGGGTCTTCCTTAGGATGTTTTCTCGCATTATAGGGGAAGCCCTGGGTGGGTTCAAGCGATTTATCTCATTTATGTTATACTCTATGCACATGAGATCGCGCAGACGATTTTCAAAAAGACTATTCGCTTTAGCGCTGTTCGTTTCGGCCCTCCTGGCGCTCTATCTGCACTTCGGGCTCCTTCCCGCGCGCCTGAAAGACCGCGTGATCCGTGAAGTCGAGAGCTCCACGGGGCTCAAAATCCACTTCACCAAGGTCTTCGTCCTGCCGTTCCGGGGGGTCACGCTCTATGACCTCGTGGTACGCGAAAAATCCCGCGAGCTGATTTTCTTTTCAAAAAAGTTTTCGGTGGACGTCCGCCTGCTCCCGTTCCTCAAAGAAAATAAAATAATCATACGAAATATCCTCCTCGATTCGCCGGTTTACGCCATGAGTCTTGAATCGAAAAAAAAACTTAAAATCCCGCCGCCAAAGACCAAGCTGTCGGGCCAAATCGACGTCCCCGTCGTCCCGGACACAGCACCGGTGAATCCGGCGATGGCGCTCGAGGAGGGCCCTCAGGTCTTCCTGCCCGAGAACGTTTATCTCGAACAGATTCGCATCGTCAACGGCACAGTGCTTGTGAAAAAGGCCGCGGGCTCCGAGACCGCCGAGACGATTCACTCGATCAATATCCTCATGAAATACGACAAGCCGCCGCGCATCGCGTTCAGCGGCTCGGTGAGCGTCGGCGAAAAAACTTACGCGGCGGTGCGCCTTACCGGGTCCTGGGACCTGCAAAAAGAGACTTATGAGTTTCGGTTGCGTGTGCAAAGCGACAGCGTCCCGGAGTGGCTGGTCGCTTATCAACAAAACAGTCTGGTCCAGCTGCGTAAAGGCACACTCTCGATTGAGGCGCAGCTCGCCGGCGCCGGCGAGGATCGCACGGCCTTCGGCGTCTCGGCAAAGCTCAGCCGGTCGGAGCTTCGCACAGGCAAGAGCCGCTTCGCCGGTGAGACCTCGCTCAAGGCCAATGGCTTTTTCGATTTGGACTCCAAAAAATTTTCAGGCACCCGTGGAGTGCTTGAACTCCACGGGGTGGACTTTTACGACTTGACGCCCGAACTACCTCGGCTGGACGGCATTGAAGGCAAAATCTTTTTTGACCCGACGGGTCTGAAGATCGACTCCGTCCGCGGGGAATACCGCAGGATCCCGTTTACGGTAGACGGCCAAATCGATTCTTTTGAGACGCTGAACGCGCGGCTCCGAATCGGGACCGAGGCGGAACTGCAAAGATTCCTCTCGTTTTTGAGCGCCAAGCAGGCCTCGCTTTTGAAAGACTTGAAAATCCAGGGCCAGTGTCTCACGGTCACGTCCCTTACCGGCTCCCTGAAAAATCCCGCTTCACTGCGCAAAGAACATCTGGTCGAGCTCAGAAACGGTTCCCTCGAGCACCTCCCCACAAAAACCGTAGTCAAAAATATCGGGGCTTCACTCTTCGCGAGCGACAACGGGCTCCGCATCGAAGGCGCCTCGTTTTATTACTTCAAACGTTCATTTCGTTTGTCGGCGTTCTTGGCTCAAAAACCGGGCGCGACCTGCAAACTCGCGCTGCAGTCTTCGGACGGGCTCGTGCTGTCGGCCGAGTACTCGCTGAAGGACGATCTTCTGCGCATCGCCAAAGCCCAGGTCCGTTACCTAGGCGCGGTCTGCCGCGTGAGCGGCGAGGTCTCTCATTTGAAAATGCCGATTCTTAATCTTCGCGGGCACGTGGACGCGTTTTTGGAAAATGCGCCGTCCTGGCTTCCCGCCCAAGCGGTGAACCTCCGTAAGGCGGGAATCTCCGGCCGCGCGGCGGCTGATTTTACGCTCAAAGGAGTCTGGAATAATCCAAAACGCTGGGAATTCAATACGGACGTGTCCGCAAATCCGCTTTTTGTCTTCAATACCCTGCGGCTCGACCATACGTTCCTTCAGATCCGTGACCGGCAGGGGCTGGTCAACATCCCCTATTTTCACGCCAAACCCTACGGCGGCGCGCTGGGCGGCAGTCTTTTGACGGATACCACCAGGAGGGAGCTTCCTTTTGATCTGAAACTGCACGCGAACAACCTCAATCTCGCGCGCCTGACCGGCGATCTTAAATCCGCACCCAAAGATATCGCGGGCACGCTTCTTTTTCAAACGGCCCTGCGCGGCAATTTTGGATCGCTCGAAAGTTACCGCGGCCAAGGCGCGATTAGCCTACAAAACGGGAGGTTCTGGGAGACTTCCCAGTTCAAGCAAATGGGAAATCTCGTTCTCTTGAAAGTAGAGGGCTTGGACCGCGTGGTGTTTCACACGCTGAACGGGACTTTTCTGATTCAGGACAAAAAAATCTGGACTCAGGATTTGACGCTCAATAGCGACACGGTGGACTTGTCGCTCAAAGGCAATGTGAGCTTTGACCAAAAACTGAACCTGCTGATGGGCATCCGCTACTCCAAAGACGTCCTGCGCGGAGCCATGGTCACCGGTGGAATAGCGCCACTTCTGGTGGATACCGTCAGCGGTCTGATTTCAAAATATAAAATCGAGGGGACGTTAAAAAGTCCGAGCTACGGAAAAGCGGGTTAGCCGGCGCGGCGAAAATAAACGAGCAGCGCGCGTTTGGCGGCGCGCATCGCCTTGCCGCGGTGACTCACCCGCGCCTTCGCGTGGGGCGCCATCTCGGCAAAAGTCCTGATAGAACCTTTCGGAATAAAAACCGGATCGTAACCAAAACCAAGCCTGCCCTTCTCAGAAAACGCGATACGCCCGCGGCACTCCCCGCGAACCACGCTCACACAGCGGCCGCCCTCCGCCAGAGCGACCACGCAGACAAACTTGGCGCCGCGTTTAGAGAGCGGGACTTCTTTGAGGAGACGCAAAAGTTTTTTATTATTGTCCTGATACGTACAGCCGGGCCCCGTCCCTGTGCTTCGCTGCGCGAAGCGAGCACCGGGACAAGCAAAACGTGCGGAGTACACGCCTGGGCGGCCGTTCAGGGCATTCACCGTCAGCCCCGAATCATCGGCCAACGCAAGTAGCCCGCCCACATGCTTTGAATAAAAACGCGCCTTGAGCTTGGCGTTGGCCTCAAACGTCTTCCCCGTCTCCTTCACGTCCGGACACTCGGGAAAACCCGCCAGCGACAGCACTTTGATCTTGGTGCCGCCCAGAAGCCGTCTCAGCTCGCGAAGCTTGTCTTGGTTTTTTGTGGCTAATACGACTTGGGGCATATTTCTTCTTTGGATAGCGCAAAGTCAAGATTGGGATGTTTAAAGAGGTAGCCACTCTTTTGAAGTTTCGTGGGAAGCACTTTGGCGCTGGCCAGAAGAAGCGCGTCCGCCATTTCCCCAAAAAGCAGACGAATTCCAAAAGACGGCACCGGAAAAATAGTGGGACGGCCAAGAGCCCGGCCCAGCGCCTTGGTAAATTCGCGGTTTGTCACAGGCGAGGGACTCACGACATTCACCGGGCCCTCGAGACCTTCATTTTTTAACGCATGCAGAATGATGCCCGCCACATCATCAATCGTGACCCAGCTCATGGTCTGCCTGCCATTTCCCAAGACGCCCCCGAGACCCAACCGAAAGGGAAAAAGCATCTTCGCGAGGGCCCCGCCCTTTGCGCTTAAAATGATCCCGAACCTAAGATGCGTGGTTCGGATCCCCGCTCTCTTGGCAGGCGACGCCGCGCTCTCCCAGGCCTGGCAGACTTCCGGCAGAAATCCTCTTCCCATCGGGCTGGACTCATCCAGCACCTCTTGACCCCGATCCCCATAAAAGCCGATTGCGGACGCGCACACCAACACTTTCGGCGGCCGCTGGAGCCGCGCGATCGACTCTGCGATCAGCTGAGTCCCGTCCACACGGCTTTTTAGGATCTTATTTTTTAGCGCCGGCGTCCAACGTCCGACGATGCTCTCCCCGGCCAGATGCACGACACCGTCCACGCTCTCCAGGCCCTTAAGATCGATGGCGCGCGTCTCAGGGTCCCACAGCACGCCTGGTCCCGAAGAACCCGAGGCCTTCCGAACAATTCTAATCGCTTCGTGGCCTTCTGCCTTTAAAAGCTCCAAAAGAGCCCGGCCAACCAACCCCGATGCGCCCGTGACCGCTATTTTCATTGATGCTCCTGTGAATGCTTCCCTATGTTGATGTATTTAATTGCGGCGAAAGAAATAAAAAACAAGCGACAAAACAGCGCTGACAATCAGACACGTGACGATGGGAAAATAAAAACGAAAGTTTTGCTTCTCAATTGCGATATCCCCCGGCAGTCGGCCCATCCAAAAAAAAGGATTTTTCCATAGGAGGAGTAACCCTAGGAGCATGAGGACAGCGCCGGCAACGATCAGAACGTTTGACATGGGGCTATTGTATCATTCCAAATTTTTTAACACGTCCCTTCATACCAGACAGCGTCCCGCGGGGAGGCATCGGCTTATCCGATGTTAACGTTCAACCGAACCAGCAAGAAATGTGGCCGCGTCCCGGGCCGGTAAATCATAATGCTTGGTTTTAATCTCCGTGACCCGGACAA
>JAHFFL010000152.1 GCA_023247955.1 Candidatus Omnitrophota bacterium | reverse complement strand
CGACAAACTGCGACGGCTGATCCTGCGTCATTTTAATTTCTTCCATAATCACCGTGCGTTCTTTTTTAATATCTTCCGCTTTCAAGGACGCGTTTAGGACCATGTCCGCCAAGACATCAAACGCCCGCTCAAAATGCCGGCTGGCGATCTTTGCGAGAAAACAGGTGCATTCTTCGGAGGTGAAGGCATTGAGACTGCCTCCGATGCCTTCGACGGACTCTTTGATTTGATTGGCCGTGCGCGTCGTGGTGCCTTTGAATACCAGATGCTCGAGAAAATGGGACACACCGCTCAGGCGCGCCTCTTCGTCCCTGCCGCCGACGCCCACCCACAGGCCGACGGACACGGATTTTCTTTCCTTCATCGGCGCCGCCGCAACACGAATGCCGTTGGGAAGCGTTACGATCTCAATATTTTTTTTCATGAGTTCCTTTTGGATTCCAAATAACTTTGCAGGATGAGAACAGCCGCCAAACGGTCGCTCTTTTTTTTTCTTTCTTCCCGGGAGACCCCGCCCTCGATCATCAGCCGTCCCACCTGCCTCGTGGACAGACGTTCATCCCAGGTCTTCACCGGCAGGTCCAGTTTCTTCTCCAACCGCGGAACAAGCTCCAGGATCTCCTTCGCCTTGGGGCCGAGACTGCCGTTCATGTTGACCGGAAGACCAATCACAATTTCGCGCACTTCGTGTTGACGACAAACCTCCGCAAGCGCCTCGATCACGTTTTTAAGACCGGTATGCGGAAGCGTGTTTATTCCTTGCGCCGTGAAACCCAACGGGTCCGAGATCGCGAGTCCTATTCTCTTTTCACCGAAATCAATACCCAGGATGCGCGTCAAAAAATTCAAGCCTTTTTGAGCGAGCGCGCCGCTCGCTCGGAGCAGCCCCTCGGACACACCAGCGTCCCCTGTTTGGTACGCACGGCGATCAAATCCTTTTTGCGGAAAACCACCAGCGGGTGTTTGGTCGAATTCACAAAAAGAGAGCGTTCGCACCCTAAAATTTCCGCGGGACCTTGCACCACGTTGCCCGACCGGTCTTTCTTTGATTTGTCGTAAAACATGTCCCAACTGCCCATGTCGCACCAGTCCATCGTGGTCTTACACACCGCGATATTCTTGGCTTTCTCAAGCAGCGCATAATCGATAGAAAGACAAGGAAGCCGCCGGTAACTTGAAGAAAGACGGCGTAAATCGAAGGCGGAGACAAAGGCCGGAAAGCAATCGTTCATCGAATTTTGGAATACACCGGCCCGCCAAGTGAATATCCCGGCATTCCACAAATATTTTCCATTTCGAAGATATGCGCGGGCCTTTTTTTCATCGGGCTTTTCGACAAAACAGCTCACGCGGTAAGCGCCGAAACTGCCGCGAAGCGGTTTCCCGACTTCGATATAGCCGTAGCCCGTCGCCGGAAACACCGGTTTGATGCCGACCGCGACGAGCAAATCCACGGCCTGCGCCAGGCGTATCGCCGCTTCCATGGTCCGCGCGAACTTTCGGCGGTCTTGAATCAGATGGTCCGCCGGAAAAAAACAGAGAACTTCCTCCGGTCCAAAACGCCGGCCAAGCTGCGCGCAGGAAAGATAGATCGCGGCAGTGGTATTGTTGCGAGAGGGCTCGAAAATAATATTTTTTTCGGGAAGGGACGACAACTCCCTTTGAATAAACTTCTTGTGGGAACACGTCGTCACTACATGGATATTTTTTTTGGGATAAACCTCGAGTAGGCGGCGGTAAGTCCCCTGAAGCAGCGACTGCTTCCCTTCCCAGCGCAGGAGATATTTCGGAAAATTCTCATGGGTCATGGGCCAGAACCGTTCGCCCTGGCCGCCGGCCATGATTACCGCTTGGGCCATGCGTTAGCGCTCCCCTTTGACGGCCTTCACAAAAGGCCGTACAAAACGCCGAGAAAATTCTTCGGCTCTCATCAAGGGGTGTTCGGCAAGCGCCTTGACGACGGCGCTTCCTACAATCACACCGTCTGATACGGAGGCGGCCTTTTTCGCCTGCGCCGGCGTGGAAACGCCGAATCCCACGCAAACCGGCAAACCATTTTTTTTGCGGATTTCTTTAAGCTTTTTCTCGAGCTCTGCGGACATCCGATGGCGTATCCCCGTAACACCCGTGAGCGAGACATAATAAATAAAACCGCGGCTCGCCTTCGTCACCCGGCGTATCCTCGCGCTCGGGCTTGTGGGTGCCAGCAAATAAACCTCATGAATCCCCTCGCGGCGCATCAGCGAAGAAACTTCTTTACCCTCCTCCGGCGGCAGGTCAGGTACTATAAAACCGTCCACGCCGGCCCTTTTGGCGTCACGCGCCAGAGCACTCACCCCATACCGCAGTAAGGGATTCAAATAACTCATCAAAAGAATGGGGATCTGCGTCTTTTTCCGGAGTCGGGCGACCAGCGCCAGGATTTTTTTTAGACTCGTGTGCCTTTTCAGCGCGCGCTGGGAGGCCTGCTGGATCACGGGCCCGTCGGCCAGGGGATCCGAAAACGGCACGCCGAGCTCAATCAGGTCCACGCCGTCTTTCTCGAAGGCGATGACGAGTTCTTTGTTTTTTTCAAGACTCGGGTCACCGGCCGCCAGATACACGACGAGCACCTTGCGGCGCAGGCGTTTTAATTCCCCAAATTTTTTGTCAATGCGATTCATCCGGATTTTTCCTGATTCCTGCCTACCGACTACTGATTACTTGCTTACTGATCTGCTCGACATCTTTGTCTCCCCGTCCCGATAGGCACAGCACGAGAACATCGCTTTCTTTGAAAAGGGCCTTGTGTTTCAATAAATACCCGATCGCATGCGCGGGCTCAAGCGCCGGAATAATCCCTTCGGTCTCGCTGAGCGCCTTGACGCCCAAAAGCGCCTCCTTGTCCGTCGCCGAAACGTAACGGACACGCTTGGTCATCTTCAAATAAGCATGCTCCGGCCCTACGCCGGGATAATCGAGCCCCGCAGAAATGGAGTGCGCCAATTGAATCTGGCCGTCGCCGTCCTGCAGCACTTCGCTTTTTGAGCCGTGCAGTACGCCTATTCTTCCCAGCGACAATGTCGCCGCATGTTTCGAGGTATGCAGTCCCTCCCCCGCGGCCTCAACACCGATCATACGGACCTTGGATGCCAAATAGGGATAAAAAAGCCCGATGCTGTTGGATCCTCCGCCCACACAGGCCACGAGGACCTCGGGCGTGCCCGACGCGGAACGCCGCATCTGGGCCGCAACTTCC
>JAHFFL010000151.1 GCA_023247955.1 Candidatus Omnitrophota bacterium | reverse complement strand
CAAGCGGCTTCTGGAATGCAAGAAGGACGTCGTGATCCTGCTCGACAGCATCACGCGCCTGGCACGCGCCTACAACACGACGGTGCCGCACTCGGGAAAAATTCTCTCGGGCGGCGTGGACTCCAACGCGCTGCACAAGCCCAAACGCTTCTTCGGCGCCGCGCGCTGTCTCGAAGAGGGGGGGAGTCTCACGATCATCGCGACCGCGCTTGTCGACACCGGCAGCCGCATGGACGAAGTGATCTTTGAGGAATTCAAAGGCACCGGCAACATGGAAGTACAGCTGGACCGCAACCTCTTCCAGCGCAGGATCTATCCCTCGATCGACATCAAGCGCTCGAACACGCGCCGCGAAGAGCTTTTGGTGCAGGGCGACGACCTGGCCAAGATCTGGATACTGCGTAAGGTCTTGAATGAGCTTAACTCGTCGGAGGCAATGGAGCTTCTGATCGAGAAGATCTCGAAGTCAAAGTCCAACAAGGAATTTTTGAAAAGCATGAACAAAGGATGAACGTCCGACAATCATTGGACGTTCAGTCCGCCGCGTTTTTTGGCGGACTAACTGAGGAGAGGCAATGAAAGATAAAATACATCCGAAGTATCAGGACACTACGATCACCTGCGCTTGCGGCAACGTGATCCACACCCGCTCCACAAAGCAAAATATCCGCGTGGAAATCTGCTCAAGCTGTCATCCTTTTTTCACGGGCAAGCAGAAATTCGTAGACAGCGCCGGCCGCGTCGAGAAATTCCAAAAGCGTTACGCCGCTAAAAAGAAATAAGGTGGAATGCGTTTCTTAAAAAAGGTCGAAGCAAAGGTTGCCCGGTTCAAAGAGGTCGAGAAGTCCCTTCAAGACCCCTCTAACAGCCAGGACCAGTCCCGCCTTAAGGAACTCGGGAAGGAATTCAGGAATCTCGAAAAAGTCGCTGCGTTGTACGCGGACTACCTGAGGATCCAGAAAGAGATCGCGGAGGTGCAGAAGATCCTCGAGGACAAAAAACATCCTCAGGATCTGGCGTCCATGGCCCAGCAGGAGGCGGATGCTCTTGACGCGAGGCGAAAGAAGGTGGTCCGCAAGCTCGAAGAGATTTTGATCCAGGACGATCCGATGCTCTCGAAAAACGTGATCCTAGAGATACGCGCCGGCACCGGCGGGCTGGAGGCGGGGCTTTTCGCGGCGGAGCTTTTCCGTATGTACTCCAAGTTTGCCGCCGCCTGCGGTTTCAAGATCGAGGCGCTCTCGAGCTCGCCGAATGAGGCCGGAGGATTCAAGGAAATTATCGCCAGCGTCACCGGCGACGGCGCCTACGGAAAATTCAAATATGAAAGCGGCACGCACCGCGTCCAGCGCGTGCCGGTCACCGAGGCCCAGGGCCGCATCCACACCTCGGCCGTCACGGTCGCAATTTTGCCCGAAGCTGAAGAGGTGGATGTCCAGATCAGGCCGGAGGAGCTTCGCGTAGATGTGTTTCGCTCGGGCGGGCCGGGCGGGCAGAGCGTCAACACCACCGATTCGGCGGTGCGCATCATGCACTTGCCGACCGGCCTTGTCGTGAGCTGCCAGGATGAAAAGTCACAGCTCAAGAACAAACAGAAGGGGATGAAGATTTTGAGGGCCCGGCTGTTTGAGAAGATCACGAGCGAACGAAACGCCGAGATCGCCAAGCAGCGCCGCGAGCAGGTCGGATCGGGGGACCGCAGTGAAAAAATTCGGACCTATAATTTTCCCGACCGACGCGTGACGGACCACCGCATAGGACTCACGGTGTACAACCTTGAAGAGGTGATGCAGGGAAAAATTCACGAGTTTGTCGACGCATTGTTTGAGGCGGAACTTGAACGGAGCTAAAGATAATATTTTATTTTTGAAGCGTGTCGAGAAGGTTCTTCGGCAACGCAAGGTTGCTTCCGCTCCTTACGAAGCCGAGACGCTGGTCCGGCATTTTGGCGGCATGGACCGTCTTGACTTTTTTACGGGCGAGAAACGGGTCTCGCCAAGCTCCAGGCGGCGGGTGGAGGCCGCGCTTAAAACCCGTGTGCGCGGGGTGCCTCTCGGGCATATTTTACGCCGGGCGGATTTTTACGGCCGGACGTTTGCCGTGGACCGCCATACCTTGATCCCCAGGCCCGAGACGGAACTC
Organism: Candidatus Omnitrophota bacterium; assembly: GCA_023247955.1. GTDB lineage: Bacteria > Omnitrophota > Gorgyraeia > 2-02-FULL-51-18 > 2-02-FULL-51-18 > JACPAX01. The sequence continues at coordinate 1,105 of JAHFFL010000151.1, read as the reverse complement.
CTTGTCGAACAGGCACTTGAGATTTTAAAATCCTCGCCAAGTCCCCGCAAACACCCCGAAATCCTGGAGGTGGGGACCGGCTCAGGATGTATCGCGGTCAGTTTGACAATCGAAAGGTCGGACTGTAGAATGACGGCTCTCGACATTTCTTCCGAGGCACTGAAAGTCGCCGCCCAGAATGTCCGCGCTTACGGTTTAACCCGCAGGATTCGGCTGCTGCGAAGCGATCTTTTTGGCGTTTTTGGGAAGAGCGAAAAGGGCCGTTGGGACATGATCGTTTCCAATCCCCCTTATATTCCGTCGCGATCGCTTGCGGGCTTGGATGCTGAGGTAAGGCGCGAGCCGCGCCTGGCCTTGGACGGCGGGAAGACGGGGCTTGACCTGATTTTCTCTCTTTTGGATCGAGCACCGTTTTTTTTGAACCGTGGGGGGTGGCTGCTTCTTGAAATAGGCCACCGGCAGAAAAAGCCGATCGCCAAGAAGCTCGCAAGGGGCTCTTTTAAAAATTTTGAATTTATCGAAGACCTGGCGGGTATCCCGAGAATTTTGGTTGCCTGTCATTGCGAGCGACCGAAGGGAGCGAAGCAATCTATGCTTACAGAGATTGCTTCGTCGTCGCTGCGCTCCTTCTCGCAATGACACTATCTAAGTAGGGAATTATGGATAAGCTCGTGATCGATGGGGGGAAGCGTCTCGAGGGCGTCGTGGAAATCAGCGGTGCGAAGAACGCGGCCCTCCCGATTTTGGCGGCCACGACGCTGACCAAAGAGCCCTGCGTGATTAAAAACGTCCCCCAGGTCGCGGACGTGTTCACGATGGTGAAGATTCTCAAATCACTGGGCGCCAAAGTGAACTGCAGCGCCAGTGTCGTCTCGGTGGACCCGGGCCGTATCCAAAACCCGGTTTTGCCGTACAAGCTCGTCAGCACGATGCGCGGTTCGATTTGTTTTCTGGGCCCGCTGCTGGCGCGTTTCGGAGAAGCACGGGTGTCGTTTCCCGGCGGTTGTGTGATCGGCCCGCGCCCGATTGACCTGCATCTGAAGGGCGTCCGGTCTTTGGGCGCCGACGTGACGCTGAACCACGGGGATGTGGTAGCCAAGACGAA
>JAHFFL010000011.1 GCA_023247955.1 Candidatus Omnitrophota bacterium | reverse complement strand
GGTGGCGGTTCAGGCACCGGTTTTGCGGCGCTAATCAACAGGACCTGCGATATCGCGGCGGCCTCGCGGGACATCACGCCCAAAGAGATAGAGCTTGCCGCGAAAAAGGGCGTGCAGCCGAAGCGGTTCAAGGTCGCGTTGGATGGTTTAGCGGTCGTCGTCAACCGGTTAAACCCCGTGTCTCGTCTGACGCTGGATCAGCTTGCGGGGATTTTCACCGGCACGATCACGAACTGGAAAGAAGTCGGCGGCAACGACGCCAAGATCGTCGTGCTCTCGCGTGAAGTCAACTCGGGCACGCACGTTTATTTCAAGGAACACGTGCTGAGAAGGCAGGACCCCAAGTCCAAAGAGGAATTCTCGCCCGAGGCGCTTCTTTTGCCCTCGAGCCAGGCGATAGCCGACGAAATCCTGCAAAACCCGAGCGCCATCGGTTACTTCGGCATGGGCTATATCGGAAAAGGCCATCAAGCGCTTTCCATCGCCAAAGACGGGGTTTCCGCGGCTATTTCACCTACTGTGGATCATGTGCTCGGCGGCGAGTACCCCATTTCGAGGCCGCTTTTCATGTTTACCAACGGTGAACCAAGCGATGAGGTAAAGCGCTTTCTTGATTTTGTGCTCTCTCCGGAAGGCCAGGCCATTGTTTCGCAAACGGATTTCGTGCCTGTGAAAAAATAAGGCCCGTTTCATGCCTGCATGGAAAAAGATACGGGAATTTATCGCCGAGGGCGCCGTCAAGGCCAGCGGAATCGTCTCTGTTTTTATCGTCGCGCTTATTTTTTATTTTTTGCTGAGAGAAGGCGCGCGGCTTTTTCAAACCTATAGACTGACCGATTTTTTGCTCGGCAAAAATTGGTACCCGATCTCCGACCCGGCCGATTTCGGAATCCTGCCGCTGATTTGCGGGACTCTGCTTGTGACGCTGGGGGCCGCTGTGATTTCGATACCGCTCGGGATCGCCTCGGCGGTGTATATCGCCGAAGTAGCGCCGTCGCGGTATAAGGAATTTTTGAAATCCGGCATTGAGCTCCTGGCCGCCATCCCCAGCGTGGTGCTCGGGTTTATCGGCATGGTCACGGTGGTGCCGTGGATCAAAACGGTGTTTGGGGTTCCGACGGGCCTGACGGCGCTGGCCGGCTCCGTCATCCTCGCGTTCATGGCGATGCCGACCATCGTCTCCATCGCGGAGGACGCGATTCACTCCGTCCCCAAAAATTATAAAGAGGGGGCTTACGCGCTCGGCGCAACGCAGTGGCAGACGATTTACCGCGTCGTGATTCCCGCGGCTTCATCGGGGATAGTCGCAGCCGTCATGCTGGGGATAGGCCGTGTCGTCGGTGAGACGATGGCCGTCATGATGGTCACGGGAAATTCCGCCTCGATGCTAAGAGGGATTTTATTCCCGGTGCGCACACTGACCGCGACCGTGGCCGCCGAAATGGGAGAGACCGTGCAGGGCAGCGAGCACTATTTTGCGTTGTTCGCGATCGGGGCGGTTCTCTTTCTGATCACGTTCGTGATCAACGTGACGGCAGACATTTTTTTGCACCGGAAAAGAAAATGAACGTGAATCCGAAGGTCACGCAGAGGATAGCATTTTCGGTGCTGCTTGTGGCCACGCTGCTCGTGATGGTGCCGGTGGGCACGGTGGTCGTGATCATCGTGAACAAAGGTATCGGCGCCATCAGTTGGGAATTTTTAAGCCAAATGCCGCGCTCCGGCATGAGGGCCGGTGGGATATTCCCGGCCATCGTGGGTACTTTTTGCCTGGTCTCCGGTGCGGTCTGCTTCGCGTTGCCGCTCGGCGTTTTGGCTGCGATTTATTTGAGCGAGTATTCTAAAGATACCTTTCTTAGCCGCGTGGTGCGTCTCGCGATTATCAATCTAGCCGGCGTCCCGTCGGTCGTCTTCGGGCTTTTCGGGCTGGCTTTGTTCGTGAACTTTTTTGGTTTCGGGGCGTCCATCCTGTCGGGTTCATTGACGCTCGGGATTATGATCCTTCCGGTGATCATCACATCCTCGCGTGAGGCGATCGATTCGGTCCCCCAATCATTCCGCGAAGTGAGTCTTTCGCTGGGCGCGACCAAGCTCCAGACGATACGGCACGCGGTATTGCCGCACGCGCTGCCTGGAATTCTTACCGGCACTATTCTCGGGGTCGGACGGGCGGCCGGTGAGACGGCGCCCATTCTGTTTACGGTGGCCGCGTTTTATCTTCCGCGGCTTCCGGGCAGTGTGTTTGACCAGGTGATGGCCCTGCCTTACCACCTCTACGTGCTTTCGACGCAGGTGCCGAATGTGGATCCCAAAATACGCTACGGCACGGCGCTGGTGCTTCTGACAATCGTCCTTTTAATGAACGCGATTGCGGTCGCGATCAGGGCTTATTTCAGGAGCAAGAAAAAGTGGTAGACGCCGCCGCGGGATATCCGATAAAAATACAGGTCAGGAACCTGACCGTCGCTTTCTCGGGAACTGTCTCGCTTGATGGAATCACGCTCGACATCCCCTCACACGAGGTCTTGAGTATCATCGGACCCGCCAACTCCGGCAAAACCACTTTCCTCAAAACCTTAAACCGCCTTGTCGATTTCATGCCGACCAGCCGCGTGACCGGCGAGGTCCTTTTGGACGGCAAGGACGTGTATAGGAATTATGACCCCGTGACTTTGCGCCGGCAAATCGGCATCATCTTTGCGCTGCCGGTGCCGCTTCCGACCACTGTTTTTGAAAACGTGATTTATGGTTTGCGGCGGCAGAGGAAGCATAGGAAAGGGGAGTTGGAATCCCTTGCCGAGAAAGCGCTCGCGGACGCGTATTTGTGGGACGAGGTCAAGGACCGCCTGGACGAACAGGCGATGAAGCTGTCCGGCGGCCAGCAGCAGCGGCTCTGCATCGCCAGGACCCTCGCAGTAAACCCGCAGGTGATTTTATTCGATGAACCCTGCTCGGCGCTCGACCCGATTTCGACCGCAAAAATCGAAGAGGCGATGCTGAAGCTTAAAAAATATTACACAATAGTGCTCGTCACCAACAACACCAAACAAGCCGCGCGTGTCGGCGACCGGACCGCGTTTTTTCTGATGGGGAAACTCGTCGAAATGGATTTGACGAGCCGGATGTTCACGTCGCCGCGCGACAAGAGGACGGACGGCTATATCTCGGGGAGATTCGGGTGATGGCGGCGCCTTCTCCGATTATCCAGACAGAAGATCTGGACCTTTTTTACGGGAGTTTCCAGGCGCTGAAGGGAATCAATCTCTCGATTGCCGAAAAGAAGATTACGGCGATCATCGGTCCTTCGGGATGCGGCAAATCCACTTTGCTTCGCGTATTCAACCGCATGAATGACCTTGTGGAAGGCGCCAAGGTCAAGGGTCGCGTGACGCTGCACGGAAAGGACATTTACGGCGCCGGGACGGACCTTCTTCTGCTCCGCAAGAAAGTGGGTATGGTGTTTCAAAGGCCGAATCCCTTTCCTCTTTCCATCCTCGAAAACGTGGTGTTTGGACTCAAGATTCACCACATGCACCGGAAAAACAAAGACATTCTTTACGAAATCGCCAAGGAAAGTCTCCAGTCCGTCCTTTTATGGGAGGACCTGAAGCACAAGTTGGATAGTCTGGCGACCAATTTGTCTCTCGAACAGCAGCAGAAGCTCTGCATCGCGCGGCTTCTCGTCGTCAAACCCGAGTTGCTTCTGATGGATGAACCCTGCTCAGCGCTCGACCCGATGTCCACGGCGCGGATCGAGGAGCTGATGCAGGAGCTGAAGAAGAACTACACGATAGTGATTGTGACCCACAACATGCAGCAGGCGGCCCGGGTTTCCGACGAGGCGGGGTACATGCTGCTTGGCGAACTCGTTGAGTTCGGCGAGACGAACACGATTTTCACTACACCGCAAGACAAACGGACGGAAGATTACGTCACGGGCCGTCTCGGTTGACCCTCCGGCTGGCGCAAAGCTACCCATAAAAAAACTGGCGTTCGGCCCGGGAATCTTTTAATATAGAAATATGCATAAAACGATCTTGGTCGCCGACGACGAGCCGGACCACCTGCTGATGGTGGAGGCCCTTCTCAGGGAAAGAGGGTACTCGGTCATCCTAGCTTCCAATGGAAAAGAAGCCGTCGAAAAGGCCATTCAGGCAAGGCCCGATCTGATACTCCTCGATATTATCATGCCCGACATGGACGGCACCGAGGCGGCGGTGATCTTGAAGAACAACACCCGGACACAAGATACCCCTATTATTTTCTTGACGGCTGTGATTGTCCCTGAAGAGAGGCGGGAGGTCAGTGAAAGCGCGAGTCTCGTGTTCGCCAAGCCCGTCAAGTTTCATGAATTGTTGGAGGCGATCGAGCAGCTGAGCTGACCTAATTTTGGTGATGCGCAGACGAAGGTTATTAACCCCCATTTTGGTTTTCCTGTTTTCATTTCCCGCGGCACAAGCCCTTGCGCAGATGAATTCTCCCGCGTCATCCGTGATGACGGATGCCATGACCGAAGGCGACCGTCAGGAATGGGTGCAGGCCACCTTTGAAAGCGGTAAGAAATTGTACGACCGCGGGGATTATGACTCCGCGTTTCGCGAATGGGACAAGCTGGGCCCCTATTTTTCGGAAAATACGGTTTTAAAGAAGGTCGTCGATTACCTGAAGCAGCAGGCGAAGAATAAAAAGCTCGCCGCCGCGACAGCCGTGGTAAAAACCATCCCCAGCGCTTTATCGAAAAAGACGCCACGCGCCAGCACCGTTTATCCCGCAACGTCTCCCGTGACTTATCCTCCGCCGCCTCCCAAATCCGATTTCAAGAGGGCCGAGATCCTTTACTATCAAGGCAAATATGAAGAAGCGGTGGCGATTTGGGACAACCTGCTTCCCACGCTTGACCCGGGCTCCGAAGAGCAGATTTTGATAGAGCGTCTCAAAGAAAATTACGCAAACACCTTGGCGGCCAAACGCGACGTCGAGAAGCTCGAGGCCAAAGACGGTGCAGCCGCCGCTCCGCCGGACCTAAAGACGGTGCTTCTCAAGGCCGATAAGAAGTTCCGGGCATTGGCTCAGGAATCCGAGACGGCCCGCAAAGAAGCCGAGCAGAGAGCCGCCGAACGCGAAGCCCGTACGATCGCCCTGTACCAAAGCGGCAAGGACGCTTTTGCGGAAGACCGCTGGGAAGAGGCGCTGAAGAACTGGGAGAAGCTGGCCGGCATGCTGGGCGACGGTTCCGAAGAGAAACGGCTCATCCTGTCGCTTTCCGAAAATTATTCCAAGGCCAAGGCCGCCAAGAACGCCGCGGGGGAATGGGAGAAAAAGACGTTTGAGCCACCAAAGAGTCTCAAAGAAATCCTCCGGCTCGCGGGAGAGCGACTTAAAGCCGAGATTCAAAATACCGAGAGCGCGCGCCTTAAGGCGGAGAAAGAGTTCTCGGAAAAACAAAACCGTGTGAATGCCCTGATTCAAAAGGGAAGGGATTTGTACAACTCCGGGGATATCAGGGCCGCCGTCGCCGCGTGGAGAGAAATGTTTCCGTTTTTTGATGACAAACGGGAATTCGAAGGTGTCTTGAGCGATCTCGAACGGAATTACGCGACGCTTCAGGGTTTGGCGATGGAAAGCAAAGCCGCCGCCGCTTCTCAGAAGATCGCGGCGTCTCCGGAAATACGCAAGCTTTGGGAAGAGGCGGGGCAGAAGATGAAGGCCGAAGGGGTCGAACTGCTCGCCAGACAAAAAGAAGCCGAGAGCGATTTCGCAACAAAGAGGGGAATGTTCGAGTCCACGGCGCAGAAGGGCAAGCGGCTTTATTACGAGGGCAGCGTAAAAGAGGCGTTTGAAGTCTGGCAGGGGCTTTTATCTTATTTTCCGCCGGGGTCCCCGGAGCAGTCCGCGATTTTGGGTCTTAAAGGAAACTACGAGGGTCTCGAGGCCGCGAGACAGGATCTGGCCGCGCTTAAGATACGGCAGGCCGAGGAATTAAAAAAGGCGTTCGCGGATTTGGATGAGCTGCTGAACAAAGCCAACGAACGGCTGAAATCTCAGCTTACCGAAGTGGAAAACCAGCGTGAGTCCGTCAAGGCGTCGGCCAAAAAGGGACCTTCGGAAGAGTCCCGCTTGGAATTCGTCAGCGGCAAGATTACCTCCATAGACAAAGCGGAAGGCAAGATGACGCTGGCGCTTCACACGTTTGGGGATGAAAAATCGGTGACGGTAAAAATCGGCGAGGCGACCAAAATGGACGGCCTGAAAAATAAATACACGCTGGATTCCCTTCAAAACGGCCTTGAGGTAGACGTGCGTTACAACCGCCGGACCGGACGGGCCGCTTACATTTACATTTACTGATGCCTCAAGCGCTACCCTCCTATTTCTATACGCCCGTTATTTTCCTTTTGTGGGTGCTGGTGTTGTGGCTTATCAAAAGGATTGTATTCGGGCGCCTCAAAAAATGGGCCGCGAGCACCCCTCTTTGGTGGGATGACGTCCTTGTCGAGTCGCTTTCATTCCCGATTAATTTTCTGATCCTCGCCTCGGGGCTCGCGATTTTCACCAATCTTTTGCCGCTCTCAAAGACCATCGACCACTGGGTAGCCGTGGGTTTTCGTAGCTCGGTAATTCTCTGCGTAGTCCTCTTTTTGGACAATGGGGTATGCCGCGTCCTGGACCGCCATGCCTTAAAATCCGCCCGCGCCCAGGCCTCGCAGGGGATAGTCAAAGGGCTGATCCGGAGCTTTGTTATCGGGCTCGGAGTGCTTGCGTTTCTCGACCTGATCGGGGTCTCCATCACGCCGGTGCTCGCGTCGCTGGGCATCGGATCGCTTGCGGTGGCGTTGGCGCTTCAGGAGACGCTCTCCAATTTTTTCGCGGGTCTTTATGTGGCCGTGGACAAGCCGGTGAATGTCGGAGATTTTGTGAAGCTCGAGACCGGAGATGAGGGCACTGTGATCGACATCGGCTGGCGGAACACGCGCATCCGTACGCTTCCCAACAATATCGTGATCATTCCCAATACCAAGCTTATCGGAGGCGTGATTACGAATTATTCTCTGATCGATAAAGAGATGGCTGTTTTGGTGGAGGTTGGTGTCCACTACGACAGTGATTTGAAAAAAGTGGAGCGAGTGACGGTAGAGGTGGCCCGTGAGATCTTGAAGAAGGTGCACGGCGCCGTGCCTACGTTTGAGCCGCTGGTTCGCTTTCACACCTTTTCGGAGACTCGGATCAATTTCACCGCGGTCTTGAGGGCCAAGGAATTCGTCGATGGGCATCTGGTCAAGCACGAGTTTATCAAGGCGCTTCAGGACCGGTACCGCGCGGAAGGGATAACCATTCCTTTCCCGGCGAGGCCGGTCGAGATTTCCAAAGAAGCCGCCGAAGTTTTATCGAAGGCCGTTACCGGAGGTTAAGAGAAATACCTGTTCGACGAGCCGCACAAACGGCTCCTGCCAAATCCCCAGCACGAGAATTCCGGCAATTGAAAAATACTGAATCGTTTTTTGGCTGAGTGTCAGCTCGAGTTTTGTCCCATCGGATGACGGGGCGCTGGCGGGCTTGTCGATGTACATCGTTTTCACGATCTTGAGGTAATAATAAAGGGAGGTGATGACGTTGAGGACACCGATCACCACAAGCCATAAGAATCCCGCTCGCATACCGGCCCAAAGAAGGTAGAATTTCGCAAAAAAACCACCAAGGGGGGGTACGCCGGCCAGCGAGAGCAGCGCGAGCAGCATTCCCGCCGCCAAGAGCGGGGATTTTTGAGACAGTCCCGCGTAGCCCGAGATCTCGTCGTTTTTAAGATGACTGGACACCGCCACAATCACCAGAAACGCCCCCGCCGTGCTGAACAAATAACTTAAAAGATAGAAGAGCAGCGCTTCTTTCCCGGCATGGGAGAACGCGGCGAGCCCTACCAAAAGATACCCCGCATGGCCGATGCTGGAGTACCCGAGCAGCCGCTTGATATTGGTCTGCGGGATAGCGCCGAGATTTCCGTAAAGGATGGTCAGCGCCGACAAACCGGCGAAAAGAACGATCAAAACCCCTTGCGCCGGGCCAAACACTGTGAGCATAAGCCGCAGGAGCGCCGCAAAGCCGGCTGCTTTGGACGCCATCGCCAGATAGGCCGTGACGGGTGTGGGCGCGCCTTCATAAATGTCCGGTGTCCAGAGCTGAAAGGGCACGGCCGCGATTTTGAAACCCAGCGAAGAAATCACAAGCGCCATTCCGAAAAGAAAGGGTGGAGAAAGGGGCCGCGCCTGGCCGGCCAGTTTTTGGCCGATCTCGGCATAGGAGGTGCTGCCGGTGGCACCGTAAATAAAACTGAGTCCGTAGAGGAAAAGCGCGGTCGAGAGCGCCCCGAGAATCAGGTATTTCAAGCCGGCTTCGATGGACCTGTTTTCTTTTCTCAGGTAAGCCGTCATGATAACCAGCGAGACCGTGAGTGTCTCAATCGAGACGAAAAGAAGGAGAAAGTCGCTGGCCGACGCCAACACCGAAAGTCCCGTCAGACTGAAGAGGATGAGGAGAATAAATTCCCCGCGGCCCCGCTCCAGGTGATTTTGATAGGATTTGGCCATAAACAACGCGAAAAATCCGGCCAGGAGAAACAGGAGTTTAAAAAAGAAAGCGAGCCCGTCCTGCGCGAAACTGCCGCCAAACGCGGAGCCGAAGTGTTGCCATCCCAGGCACAAATTTGCGAACAACCCCGCGACGCCGGCCATCGCGACTGCTGCTAGAAGCTTTCCTTTTTTCTCATCGGAGGGAATGAAAATATCAAGCACTAGGCACCCGAGCGAAAGCGCGACCAGTCCGATTTCTGTTGTAAAAATAGACCAGCCGCCGCTATTCACGGGCTGCTCCATGAATCCTGTCCAGGATGGGCTGGGTTCCCGTGGAAATGGTCGGGAGAAGCAGTGACGGCAGGAATCCTGCCGCGACGAGAAGCGTGATCAGAAGAAGATAAGGAAGCTTTTGCCGGCCCTTCGCGTCCTGTAGGGAGTTCCAGCGGGACGGCAGGGGACCTTGCATCGCGCTGCGCACGGTTTTCAGCATATACCCCGCGGTGACTACGAGACCCGCGACCGCGCCGATGGCCTGCCAACGGTATTTGTCCCAGGCGCCCAGTAGTATCATGAGCTCGCCGATGAAATTCGCAAATCCCGGAAGCCCCGAAGAGGCCATTGCGGTCATGACAAAAAGCGTGGAGACAAACGGGATTTTTTTTCCGAGACCGCCCCAGTCCTCAATCATCCGCGTATGCGTCTGCTCATAAATAAATCCGACGAGCGCGAAACCGAGGGCTGCCATAAGTCCGTGGGCGAACATAAAAAACACGGTGCCGTTGAGCGCCAGGGGCGTCAGACACGAAAGCCCCAGAAGGATATAGCCCATGTGGCTGCAGCTGGAGTAACCCAGGATGAATTTCAAATCTTTTTGGGTGTAGGCGACAAAGCCGCAGTAAAGAATATTGATCACCGCGATGGACGCTACCACCGGCATCCAAAGTGCTGCGCCCTGCGGCATAAGGCCGATACCGAGGCGGATGATCGCGTAAGCCCCCAGTTTTTTTAAGACGCCGGCGTGCAACATACTGACTGATGTCGGCGCCGCGGCATAACCCATCGGCGACCAGGTGTGAAACGGCCAAAGCGTCACGATCACGCCGAAGCCCACCATGACGAGCGGAAACGCCCAGCGCTGGAACGAAAGCGGGAGAGGGTGGGCCTTTATCGCCTGCTCAATGGTGGGCAGGTCAAAGGTGTTGAGTCCGGTCGTGAAATAAAGCGCCAGGAGCGCCACCAGCGCCAGCACCGCGCCGAGCGTGAGATACAGTGTAAGCTTCATCGTCGCGTATTCTTTGTTGCCGGAGCCCCAGACGCCGATCAGCGGAAATACCGGGACCACGGCAGTCTCGTAAAAGAAATAAATAAAAAAGATATTCAGCGCGCTCAACACGCCGAGACAGCCGACAATCAGAAAAAGATAAAAAATAAGGTATTCTTTGAGCCGGTCTTTCACGCCGCAGGAAATCCAGACTCCGACGAATGCCAGCACTGCCGTCATCAAGAGAAGCACGAGATTGATTCCGTCTACGCCGACGTGGTAGGCGATCCCGAGCGACGGCACCCAGTCGATTTTGTCGATAAATTGGTAGCCGCCCGCCGCCCGGTCATAACGGGCAAATAAAAGCGTCGCGAGCACAAGGGAGACCGACACGGACGCCATCGCGATGGCTTTAAGCCACTGCGCGCGGTCTTTGGGGACAAAGAGCAGTAAAACCCCACCCAGCGCCGGCGATAAAAGTAAAAAGGAGACAGGTCCCACTAGGCCCTCAAAAGAACGAAATAAACGAGCGCGACAAATCCAAAACCAAAGACAAACGCATAATCCTGGACGCGTCCGGTCTGCGCGCGGCGCACCAGGGATGCGACCCTTGAAGTCGCTCCGGCGGCGCCGTTTACCCCCCGCTGGATGACGACATTCCAGTCGAACCAGAAAAGGACTTTCGCGAACGCGTTTTGAAAAAACCCCGCCAGCGCCGAAAAGAAATCATCCAGGTAGTATTTATTCACGATAAAGGTGTAAACCTGTCCGAGACGCTTCACCAGCGGATCCACGCTTAAATTCTTTCTCCCGAACAGCGCCGTGGCGATCGCAAGTCCCGAGAGGGCCGCCGCTATCGACATGGCCGCGACGGGTAACTTAAGCGGCGCGGCATGGCCGTGTTCGCCCAAGATGAATTCGTGGATACCGATAAACCCTCCGCCTGCCGCAAGCACGGCGAGGATAACAAGCGGTACCCGCATGATGAGCGGCGCTTCGCCGTGTGTCTCGCTGTCGTGGTTGTGGCCATGGCTGTGAGCGTGTTTGATTGGTCTTTGGGGTCCAAGCACCGCTATCCAGATTGCCCGGCCCATGTAGAAGGCCGTGAGGAATGCGGTGAATAAAGCGACGCCGTACAAAATTTTATGATGCTCAAAAGCGAGCGCCAAAATTTCGTCTTTGCTGAAAAACCCGGAGAACGGCGGGATGCCGCAGAGCGCCGCGGTCCCGACGAGAAACGTGATCGCCGTGACCGGCATGCGTTTCATGAGTCCGCCCATTTCCCAGATGTCCTGCGTACCGAGCGAATGGATCATCGCCCCCGCGCCTAGGAAGAGCAGGGCTTTAAAAAAAGCATGGGTCGTGAGGTGATACATCGCGACCGTGGAACTGCCGAGTCCCAGCGCCAGCACCATGTAGCCGAGCTGGCTGATCGTCGAATATGCGAGAATCTTTTTGATGTCGTTTTGTGCGACCGCGAGTACCGCGGCAAGCAGGGCGGTCAGGGCGCCGATGCCGGCAATCCACTCGAGCGCCTGCGGCACGCCGCTCACGAGGAAAAAACAGCGGCTCATGAGATAGACGCCTGCCGCGACCATGGTCGCCGCGTGGATCAGCGCTGAGACCGGCGTGGGGCCTTCCATCGCGTCGGGGAGCCAGATATATAAAGGAAACTGCGCCGATTTTCCCACTACCCCGCAGAAAACAAGGAGGGAAGCGATGACAAGCGCGTGGGATGAAAGCAGCCCTTTGGCCGAAAGGCCGGGGAGGGTTGAGGAGAGTTGCGTAAAATCAAAGCTTCGTGCTTCACCGCCTATGCCCGATAGCATCCAGACGTAAAATATACCGAGCACAAACCCAAAATCCGCGACGCGATTGACGATAAACGCCTTATTCCCGGCGTCGGCGGCCGACGGCTTCTCAAACCAAAAGCCGATGAGGAGGTAAGAACTCACGGCGACAAGCTCCCAGAAGACGAAGAGCATCACGAAATTGTTCGCGAGCACGATGCCGAGCATCGAAAACGCGAAAAAGGAAAGCGAGGCAAAATAGCGCGGGAAGCTTGTGTCGCCTTTCATGTAACCCACCGAGTAAAAGAAAATACAGCTGCTGACGCCGGTGACAACCAGCAGCATCAAAAGCGAGAGCCGGTCGATCAGGAATCCGAAATCGACGCCTAGCCCCGCGATCTCAATCCAGCGGTAAGCGGTTTCCACAGGCAAGCCGCCGTGGGCCGAGTGATGGAGGAAAAGCGCCACACTCCCGCCCAGCGACACTAGAATCCCCGCCAGCGCCAGCCGGCTCGCCGCCTTCGGCGATTTCATCAGAAAAAAGCAAATCCCCACCGCCGCGATAAACGGGGAGAAAAGGACAATCCAAGGGAGAGAGTGGATAAGGTCTTGTGTCATGAGCTTAAGCGACTTATTTTAGTGGGCGCTTTTCGCCTTGTCAATCGATTACAAGGCTTGGTTTTATCTCGAGTTAGGCGTGATTCCGTTCGACAAGTTCGGCGGCCTTGGGGGCTTCGTAGCTTTCGGGGTATTGGGTAAGAATTTGTTGGGCAAGCGAAACGGCTTTTTCCGGCGAATGGAGCTTTTGTTCGCAGATTAAAGCCGCTGCCGCCAGGGCGAGACTACGGTACTGCGAATTTGGATAATCCGAAACTACTTTTTCAAAAACCCGTACCGCTTGGGCAGGTTGGTCCAGGTAGTCGTAGTAGGCGCCGGTAAAGAGCAGTAAGGAAACCGGATCCAAATCGTTTTCGCCGGAGGTCAGTTTCTCCAGTTTTTCTATGGATGTGAGGTGCCTGCCCAAATCTTTATTTTCGGATGCCGAGCGGATATCTTCTATGACGGATTCAACCGCTCTGCTTGCGGGGTTTGCGGATTCCAAACGGAGATAAAGCGCGCAGGGTTTTAAGAGCTCGCTTACGCGCCCCGCGCTCATGCTGATGAGCAAAATGACCTGGTTTCTTCTGCCGAACTGAAACCACTCTTCGAATTTTTTTCTTTCGGTCTCCACGATGGTCTGAGGTGTTTCCGGCGCTTGGTTACCGGCCACCCGTGCTTGTTGTCCGGCCTGCACATGGACCGGCGGAGGAGAAATCCGTCCGTTTTTGGCCGCGGAACCGACGGCGACAGTGCCGCGCAAAACGGCGATGCTGGACTGCGCCATAGATGGGCTGGAGTCCACGATAAACTCGGTGCCCAATGCGTGGGCGAAGGCATGAGGCGTCCGGATTTCCAAAGGATATTTGGCGTGCCGTTCGGTATGGATGCTTACCAGCGCCTGGCCTTTGGAGAGATAAAAAACGGTTTTGCTTGGCAGGGACCCCTGCTTCGGGCTCTCCAGGACGATTTCGGATTCCGGCTGAACTTTGAGCCGGTA
>JAHFFL010000150.1 GCA_023247955.1 Candidatus Omnitrophota bacterium | reverse complement strand
GGCGTTGTCTTGCGTGTGTCCAGGATCTTCACGCGAAAATTCTTAACCTTGTCGACAAACTCCCGGGTCAACGTCGCAATCCCGGAGAGATAACTTAAGAAATTGACGGCGGTCCGCTCGGCCGTCAAGATCGAGCCGCCCCTCCCCTCCAGGTAAGCGATCTCCCTCCCCTTTTCAATGAGCTCCCCGTCCTTCGCGACGGGCAAAAACCGGATATCTTCATCGATGAGACGAAACACCCGTTCGGCGATTTCGATCCCGCAGAGAACCCCCCTTTGTTCAAATTGGATATCCGCCTTTACCGCCGAATTTTTTGAGAGGAGCGCGGAAGAAGTGATGTCGCGGTTGCCGATGTCTTCGCGAAGAGCGGCTTTGACGATGGGGTCTATTTCAGAAGGCTTCAGCATCGCATGAGGGGCCAGTCCTAGACGAGCGTGCGGAGGTTTTCCTCAAGCCTCTTCTTACGGTTTTCAAGCTCTTCGGCCTTCCTCCGCTCCCGGTCCACGATGTCCTTCGGGGCCTTTTTAAGAAATTCCTCGTTCTGCAGCCGGCGCTGGAGTCCCTGGATCATCTTTTCAACATCGTTCAATGCCGCTTCAATCCTTTGACGTTCGACCTGGATGTCAATCAACCCCGAGAGCACGACATACGTTTCGACGCGGCCGATATTCGCAACGGCGGATTCTTTCGGCCGTTGGACATTCTTTCCGATCTGGAGGGACGATACCTTCGCCATTTGCACGATGACCGTGGAATAATTCTTGAGAATCTGAAGCTCCCTGTCGCGCGTCGTCTTCACCACGACCGTCACGTGCTGCTTGGGACTGATCTGCCAGGCGGAGCGGACATTACGGATGGCCTGGATCTCGCTGATCACCAAGTCGGCCTCCGTCTCAATCTTTGGATCGATCCATTTTTTGTTGGCCTTCGGCCAAGCGCTCACCATGATCGACTCGCCCTCGTGAGGGATTTTTTGCCAAATCTCTTCAGTGATAAACGGCATGAAAGGGTGCAGGAGTCGTAGCGCGCTGTCGAGGACAGTCGTCAACACCCACTGTGTTTGGGGTGTTCGAATGGTCGGCTTGGCCAATTCCACGTACCAGTCGCAAAACTGGTGCCAGAAAAAATCGTAGAGGATGGAGATCGCTTCGTTGAAGCGGCTCTTCTCCAGACAATCGGTCACATCGAGGATGGTCTCTTGAAGCCGGCTCAGGATCCACCGGTCCATGGCGCCGAGCCCCGAGGGCCTCGGCACCTTTTTAGCTGGCGGCGCCTTAGGGTCGAGGCTCAAAAGCACGAAGCGTGCGGCATTCCAAATTTTATTCGCAAAATTCCTTCCCACTTCAAATTTCTCTTTGGAGGCATACACATCCTGCCCCTCGGCCGTGATGGAGATGATGCCGTACCGCAGCGCGTCGGCGCCAAATTCTTCGATGATGCCGATGGGATCGACGGCGTTACCGAGCGATTTGGACATCTTGGAGCCTGTTTCATCCCGCACAATGCCGTGGATGTAGACCTCCCGGAAAGGTTCTTTGCCCATGAATTCAAGACCCGACATCATCATGCGCGCGACCCAGAAGAAAATGATCTCATAGCCGGTCACAAGGCTGGAGGTGGGATAAAAAAACTTAAGGTCCTTGTTTTTCTCCGGCCACCCGAACGTTGAAAAAGGCCAAAGCCATGAGGAAAACCACGTGTCCAAAACATCGGGGTCCTGCGTCAATCCGCTATGACCGCAGGCGGGGCATCGGGCAGGTTCCGTCCGCGAGACAATCAAACCGGGCTCGGTATAAACCTTGCCGGCGGAATGCATGAAGGTCTCCTGGCTGGAAGCGGAGGCACGGCAAGGCTCACAATACCAGACGGGGATTCGGTGACCCCACCAGATTTGACGCGAGACGCACCAGTCTTTGATGTTATTCATCCACTTGAGGTAAACCTTCGTCCACCGCTTGGGAATGAAAACTGTCCTTCCCTCCCGAACGGCGGCGATGGCCGGTCGTGCCAGCGGCTTCATGTGAACAAACCACTGGAGCGAAAGATAGGGCTCTACGATAGTCTGGCAGCGATAACAATGCCCGACCGCGTGCACATGCTCCTTGGTTTCCAAGAGAATCCGCCGGTCTTCAAGCTCGCTGATGATTTTCCGACGCGCCTCAAAACGGTCGAGGCCCTTGAAGGGCCCTGCGGCGTCGTTCAGTGTGGCATCGGCGTTGAAGATATTGACAAACTCCAGTCCGTGCCTTTGGGCAAGATTGAAATCGACCGGGTCGTGCGCGGGCGTGATCTTCAAAGCGCCTGTCCCGAATTTGGGATCAATCGCCTCGTCCATAATGATGCGCAGTTCGCGGTTCAGAAGCGGGAGGATCGCCGTCTTTCCGGCCAGGTGTTTGTAGCGTTCATCTTCCGGATGAAACCCGACCGCCGTGTCGCCCAGCATCGTCTCCGGGCGGGTGGTGGCGATGGTCAGATGTTGGTCTGTCCCCTCGACGGCGTACTTGATAAAATAAAGGTGTCCCGTGATGTCCCGATGCTGGACCTCCTCGTCCGAAAGGGCCGTCTGGCAGCGCGGGCACCAGTTGATGATGTACTTTCCGCGATAGATAAGCCCCTTCTCATAAAGTTGGACGAACACCTCCCGTACCGCACGCGAAAGCCCCTCATCCATCGTGAAACGAGTTCTATCCCAATCGCAGGAGCACCCCAGACGATGAAGCTGGCGGATGATCGTGTTGCCGTATTTCTCGCGCCATTTCCACACCCTTTCTAAAAACTTCTCACGCCCGAGCGCGTGGCGTGAAAGCCCCTCTTCCTTCAAGGCCTTCTCGACGACATTTTGAGTCGCGATGCCTGCGTGATCGGTCCCCGGCATCCAAAGCGTCTCAAAGCCCTGCATCCGCTTAAACCGGATGAGAATATCCTGCAGTGTGTTGTTGAGCGCGTGGCCCATGTGGAGGATCCCGGTGACATTCGGCGGGGGGATCACGATCGTGTAAGGCCTTTTCCTTGTTTGGGAGGACGCCTTAAAATAACCCTTTTTTAACCAGAACTGGTACCAGGCACGCTCCACCTGTTTTGGGTTATAGGCCTTTGGGAATTCTTCTGCCGGTTGTGTCTGCATTTGTCTCTTTGAGCAGTTTGTATTCGTAGGCATCGAGGAGCGCCTGCCAGCTGGCTTCGATGATGTTGCTTGAAACCCCCACCGTAGTCCAAATGTTTTTCTCATCTCTAAATTCGATAAAAACCCGGACCTTCGCGGCGGTGCCGGCTTTGGAAT
>JAHFFL010000149.1 GCA_023247955.1 Candidatus Omnitrophota bacterium | reverse complement strand
GGATGAGAATGAAAAGGTCCTCTCGCTCGAATGCACCGAGAGCAGGGAAACTACCAAAAAGATTTTTGAGGCGCTCAAAAAAATCGGCATCGTGGAAATCGCGCAAACCGGCGCGGTAGCGTTGTCAAAGAAGGCACCAAAGGACTAGAATGGGCGACGGGTCCTGCCCTTCGGCGGGCGCTCCATCCTCGTTCGTAACTGACGTTCGAACTGCGGGTGGAGCATCCCGCCTCGGTCACCCGTCGCCGTTTACACATAGGATAAGGAGAAGTTTAGATGGCCAAAATTTATTATGACGACGACGCGGATTTATCTTTCATCAAAAATAAAACGGTAGGCGTGATTGGCTACGGTATTCAGGGCCGCGGCCAGGCGCTGAACCTTCGCGACAGCGGCGTGAAGGTCGTGGTTTCGCAAAGGTCCGGCGGCCCGAATTATGAGATCGCCAAAAAGGACGGGTTCAGTCCGGTCTCGGCGGCCGAGGCGGCCGGGCAATCCGACATTATTATTATTCTCGCGCAGGACCCTTTGCAGGCCGAGATCTACCGCGCATCCGTCGCGCCGCATTTGACCAAAGGCAAGGCGCTCGCGTTTTCGCACGGGTTCAACATCCATTTCAAGCAAATCGTGCCGCCGAAGTTTGTCGACGTGTTCATGGTGGCGCCGAAGGGGCCGGGGAGTCTGGTCCGCCGTCTTTATGAAGAGGGCAAGGGTGTGCCGTGTCTGGTCGCAATATTTCAGGACGCGACCAAGAACTGCAAGAAGACAGCGCTCGCTTACGCCAAGGGGTTGGGTGGAACGCGCGCCGGCGTGATCGAGACGACGTTCAAGGAAGAGACCGAGACCGATCTTTTCGGCGAGCAGACCGTGCTTTGCGGAGGCGTGAGCGCGCTGATCAAGGCCGGTTTTGAGACGCTGGTAAAGGCGGGCTATCAGCCGGAGATTGCTTATTTCGAATGTTTGCATGAGCTCAAGCTCATTACCGACATGATTTATTCGTCGGGGATACAGGGCATGCGTAAAAGGGTATCCGACACCGCCGAATATGGCGACGTGACGCGCGGCCCTCGCGTCGTGAACCAAAGGACGCGCCAGGAGATGAA
The DNA here is from genome assembly GCA_023247955.1 of Candidatus Omnitrophota bacterium. GTDB lineage: Bacteria > Omnitrophota > Gorgyraeia > 2-02-FULL-51-18 > 2-02-FULL-51-18 > JACPAX01. The sequence continues at coordinate 2,184 of JAHFFL010000149.1, read as the reverse complement.
AAAAATACTGGGAGAGATCCAAAAAGGAAAATTCGCCAAAGAATTTTTGGCGGATTACAAAAATGGAAAGAAAAACTTCGAGAAGTGGCGCCGCGCGGACGACACGCACCCAATCGAGCAGGTTGGCGCCAAACTCCGCGGCATGATGAAGTGGTTGTAAGAGCGCAGGACTAAAATCTTTAAGTGAGCGACGGGTGACCGAGGCGGGGATGCTCCACCCGGAGCCCGAACGTCAGTTACGGGCGAGGATGGAGCGCCCCGCCGAAGGGCAGGACCCGTCGCCCCGTGGGTAATGGGCGCGGTCGGCTTGCGAGAAAAAAGGGTTCTCCCGAAGGCGCCGGAGAGTTTTGTCGAAGGAAATTTTACAATGAACGATAAAAACCGAATCTACATCTTTGATACTACGCTGCGTGACGGTGAGCAGTCGCCGGGCGCGAGCTTGGACGAAAAGAGCAAGCTCGAGATCGCCCGCCAGCTCGCGGAGCTGCGCGTGGACATCATCGAGGCGGGTTTTCCCGTGACTTCACCCGGAGACGCCGCGGCAGTGCGGAAGATTGCCAAGGAAGTGAAAGGCCCGACGATTTGCGCGTTGGCTCGCGCGGTGACCAAAGACATCGACATCGCGCTCGAGTGCCTGAAGCCGGCCAAGCGGGGTCGTCTGCATATTTTCATCGCGACATCCGAGATCCATCGCAAGCACAAGCTCAACAAAGCCAAGGATGAGATCAAGCGTATTGCGACGGCCGCAGTCAAGTACGGGCGCCAGCGGATCGGGGAGGTGGAGTTTTCTCCCGAGGATGCGTCGCGCACCGAGCCGCCCTTTTTGTACGAAGTGCTCGAATCGGTCATCGAGGCCGGAGCGACGGTGCTTAATATTCCGGACACGGTTGGATACACCACGCCTTTTGAATTTGGGAATCTGATACACGGGATTTTTGAAAATGTTCCGAATATCGGCAAGGCGATCATCAGCGTCCACTGCCACAATGATTTGGGATTGGCCGTGGCCAATTCGCTGGCCGCGATCAAATTCGGCGCGCGCCAGGTGGAGTGCACTGTGAACGGTATCGGCGAGCGCGCCGGCAACGCGGCGATGGAAGAGATCGTGATGGCGCTGGATACGCGCAAGGATATTTTTGGCGGACGCTTTACGAATGTCCGCAGGGACCAGATTTGCAAGACAAGCCGCCTGGTGAGCATGCTCACCGGGATGGTCGTGCAGCCCAACAAGGCAGTGGTAGGACGTAACGCGTTCACGCATGAGTCGGGCATTCACCAGGATGGACTGCTCAAGCTTCGTAAGACTTATGAGATCATGCGGCCCGAGGACGTAGGATTCGGCGAGACGCAGTTGGTGCTCGGCAAACATTCGGGACGCCACGCGCTTGAGAATCGTTTGGCAAAATTGGGGTTCAAATTGAGTCCCAAAGAGCTGGAGCTCGTGTTCGGAGATTTCAAGACCTTGGCCGACAAGAAAAAAGAAGTGTTTGATGACGATCTCGCGGCGCTGGTCGAGCGGGAAATCGTCGCGACTCCCGAGACGCACAAGCTGGTTTACTTGAGGGTATTGACCGAAAGCGGCGGAGAGCCGAAGGTCACGCTGAAGCTTCGTTCCAAGGGAAAGACCTTGAGTGCTGCGGGCACCGGCAGCGGGCCGGTGGACGCGGCGTATAAACTCATCGACCAGATGATACGGCGCCGGACCCGGCTTTTGGATTACCAGATCCGCTCGGTCACCGTGGGAAAAGACGCCCAGGGCGAGGTGACGCTCAAAATCGAAGGGGATCAAGGAGAGGTGGTGATCGGCCGCGGGCTCAGCACCGATGTGATTGAGGCGAGCGTCAAGGCCTATCTGGATGCGATCAATAAGATCGCTCACCGCCATCGCGGCGACAAGAAGGCAAAAGCCGCTTACGGGGTTTAGGACCCTCCCTCATGAAAAACAATCCTGATCCGCTTCGCCCGATTGACGCCAATACGGCCGTTTACGGAATTTTTGGAAATCCCATCGGCCATTCGTTGTCCCCGTTTTTGCACAACGCGATGTTTTCGGCATTTGGCCTCAACGCCGTTTATCTGGCGTTTCCGGTCGCGCCGCAGGCACTAGGGATCGCTTTTGAGGGCGTGCGCGCGCTTAAGGTGCGGGGCGTCAACCTCACGATTCCTTTCAAGGAAGACGCGATG
>JAHFFL010000148.1 GCA_023247955.1 Candidatus Omnitrophota bacterium | reverse complement strand
CGGTCACCCGTCGCTCACTAAGCATAATAACTTGCACAGGCATCGGGCGTCTCGCAGACCGTGACCTTGACGAGCCGCGCGGTCTTTGACGTGAAGCTCTGCTTCAGCCGGTCATGGATCAATTTGGCGATGTTTTCGGTGGACGGGTTCTTTTTGCCGTCTTTAAATTCAGGGTGATCGTTGAAGCAGATATGCGTGAACTCGGAGAGGACTTTTTTCAAATTGGGCTTGAGCTGCTCGAAGTCCACCACCACTTCCATCGCGTCCAGCGTCTCGGACCGGACAACCACGACCACTTTCCAGTCGTGGCCGTGCCGGTGTTCCCAGCTCCCGTCATACAGCTTCAGGAAATGTGCCGCGGAGAACTCGTCTTCAATGGTGACTTCGTACATGCGGGTCTCTTTTTCTTCAGGCGATTCCGGCGAGCGAGCGGCTGGGAAGTTTTTCATCCGCCTCACCCAGCGGGAAATGGTCCCCCACCTTTGCTACGGACTGGATGGACTGCCCTAGAAATCTTTCCCCAAGCGCGCGAAACTGCTCGGGCTCATCGGACACATAAAAAGTCGTGGACTGCTGTTCTTTCCTGCGGTTCGATAGGCCCAGCCCCTCAAGCAGCACGCGCGCTTCCCTCGCGGTCTCCTCGGCCGAGTTGACAAGCTTTACCCCGGAGCCGATGGTCTTTTGAATGATCTTCACAAGCAACGGATAATGCGTACATCCTAAAATCAGCGTATCAATTTTAAAAGTCTTGAGCTGGTTGAGATAAATCTGGGCCACCTTCTCCACTACCGGCCCGTCCAGCCACCCCTCCTCCACAAACGGCACAAACAGCGGGCAGGCGCCGCTAAAAACCTTCACCGAAGGGTCGAGCCGCTTCAGGCAGGCCTCGTAGGAGCCGCTGCCGATAGTCGCCTTGGTCCCGATCACGCCGATACGGCCGTTCTTGGTCGTCTCGAGCGCCCGCTTGGAACCTGGCTCAATCACGCCGATTATCGGAATCGAAAATTTTTGTTTGAGCGCATCCAGACCCAGCGACGATGCCGTATTGCAGGCCACGATCACGGCTTTGACTTCAAACGTCTGTAAAAACTTCACGTTTTCGACGGAAAACTTCGTGATCGTTTCTTTGGACTTGGTTCCGTACGGCACATGGGCCGTGTCGCCGAAATAAACGATGTCCTCTTTGGGTATCTCGCGGCGCACGGCCTTGAGCACCGTGAGCCCGCCTATGCCCGAATCAAAAATGCCGAGCGGCTGAGAGAGTCCACCCTTTATGTTCCCGCGATTATCTTCCCCTTCTTTCATACCAAACGGCCTTCCATTTTTTCCTCATTTTTCTTATAGTTTATCAGACCTTCGGCGATGGATTTAGCTAATTTTTTCTGATAAACGGAATGCCCCAGTTTTTTCTCTTCCCGGCGGTTGGTGAGATACCCCACCTCGACCAGCACCGCCGGGCACTCGGTCCATTTCAAAACATAAAACTGGGCGGGCCGGACACGAATAGAGCCGCGCTCGATGAGCTTGCGCGTGCCGTCGACCACCTGCCCCGCCATCCTCATGGATTTCGCGCGGTTGTCCGCCTGCCTCAAGTCCCAATAAACGGCCTTGGTCTCCCGGGCCGCTTCGGCCAGCAGGGTCTTCCCCTCCTCCGGAATTCTTTTTTCCGAACGGATATTGGCCAAAAAATAATCGTTGGTTTCCGGGGACAAATAATAAACCTCGAAACCTTCGAGCCCCGGCGTGGTCGAGGCGTTCGCGTGGATGCTGACGAATAAATCCGCTCCCTTTTCGCCGGCGAAGGAGGCCCGATCGGAAAGCTCGATAAAGCGGTCCGAATCCCGCGTCAAAAAAACGCGGACACCTCTTTGCTTCAGCTCTTCGGCCACGTCCCTGGCAATCTCAAGCGTGATCTTCTTTTCTCTGGAAGCCCGGGTGATCGCGCCAAAGTCCCGCCCCCCGTGGCCCGCGTCAATCACGACCTTGAGGGGCCGCGACAAACGGTCGAGAGGCCCGGCAACCGCCGGCGGCGCCAGGAGATTGTCGCCTGAAAAATAAACTTTGTCCGGAAGGCGGTCCAGCTTTCCTTCGCTTAAAAAATATTCGCTCCCGGCGTGAAAACGCGCGAAGCCCAGCGGACCCGAGACAGTGGCGTTGCGCGCGATGGGGTCCCAAAAAAAATCGAGCCCCTTCTGCGCCGCGAGTTCCTGCAGGGAACAGTAAGCTCCCTGCCATTTGTCTGTCGCGCGGGCCATTTCAACGGGGGCCGCCAGCAAAACGGTCCCTATCAGCCCGGCCGCAAAGATTCGGAAGTGTCTCATCAACGGCCGTTATACCACATTTTCCGCTTCCCTGACAAATCACCTAGAGTATAATACCCCGATGGAATACGACGCTTTCCAAAAAAAATCCATCGAGGCGATCAATCTCGAGAAATCCGTGCTCGTCTCCGCGCCCACCGGCTCCGGCAAGACCGCGATCGCCGAATACGCGATTGAGAAAGCGCTCTCGCGCCGGGAACGCGTGATCTATACGGCCCCGATCAAGGCGCTTAGCAATCAAAAGTACAGGGACTTTTCGGTCCGTTATCCGGAACAGGTGGGACTGCTCACCGGCGACGTGTCGCTCAACTCCCACGCGCCGGTCATGATCATGACCACCGAGATTTATCGAAACCAGCTCTTTGAAGATCCGGCGCGCTTAAAAAATACCTCGTGGGTCATCTTCGATGAAGTGCATTATCTCGATGACAGCGAACGCGGCACGGTGTGGGAAGAGGCCATCATGTTTTCGCCGGAGCATGTGCGGTTTCTAGCGCTCTCCGCCACCGCCCCCAATATCGAAGAGCTCGCCGAATGGATACGCGGTATCTTAAAACACCCCATCGAGGTTATCCTCGAGACTCACCGCCCGGTGCCGCTGGTTCATTTATTTCAATGCCAGGGCCGCGTCATGACCGACATGCGGCTTCTCAAAAAAGAGGGTTACCTGGACCGCGACAGCTGGCCTTCGCATCAGGGAAACCCGTTTCACCGCGGCCGGCGCGAGCGTTTTTCGCGTCATTCCTACGACCGTTTTCTCAGGGCCAAACCGAACCGCACCGACGAGCTCGTGCGGCACCTGGTCTCCGAAAAACGCCTGCCCTGCATTTATTTCGCGTTCGGACGCAAACGGGCGGAAGAGCTCGCCTGGGAACAGGAAAAATTTGACCTCTTGAGCGTCGAAGAAAAGACCCGCGCCGAAGCGCTTTACTCCACGCTCTGCGAACGCTTTGACCTGATCCGCGAACCCAGC
>JAHFFL010000010.1 GCA_023247955.1 Candidatus Omnitrophota bacterium | reverse complement strand
AAAAACAAAAAGGCCTTAAAATCCGGGACGCACCTTAAAATCATGCTGTTTTTTAGAGACAACCAAGGCAGCATTGACACCGCACGCGGCATTTCGACATGGACCAACGAAAATATACACCAGGTAAGAAAGGCGCTTGAGGAGTTGGTAAAAAGCGGCTTGCTCAAAGCCGACAGAACTCCCTCCACGGTCGGTTACTCATGCGCGCTTACTCAAAAAGAGTTGTCCTCTCTTGTCGCGGAATTTACCACCTCATGAACGGGAGGCCGGCCGCGCAAAGGGCCCTGTCTTTTGTGCTTACTGTCGCCATACTCGTCGCGGCGCTTTTTGTTTCCCGGGATTTTTTGACGGACCGTCTCGTCTCCCTTGTCTTGAGCCGGCGGCTGGGAATTTCGGTAGAATGCCGGGGGGTCTGTTTGAGAGGGCCCCGTGTGGCCGATTTTCTTTCGCTTGAAGTCTATTCCAAAAAAAAGCATCTGTTTTTATCCTCCGCCGAAGGCCGCATCGCGTTTGGGAAATACGCTACAAGTCTTTTTCTGAATCGCATCGTGATTCAGAAGGAAATTTGCAAGGAGTTTTCGCTGAAGGGTCTCTCACAGTGGCTGAGGACAAACGGTCGGACGGTTTCCGTCGAGTCGCTGCGTCTTGTGGTGGATGATAAAAAAGACGGACGTGTCGTGCATTTTCTGATTCGCGGAGAAAAGGACCCTGTTTATTTGAGAGGGGGGATAAAATTTGCTCTCTATCACCTGCTGAAAGGACACGCGCTGGTACGAATTCCCGAGCACTGGATAGAAAAAATACCCTCCCTGCTTTACCAGGGGGGAATCAAGAAGGCCGACGGTTGGGGCGAATTTAAAATCTTTGCCAAACAAAATTCGTTCATTTTGGTCGGTGAAAATGGCCCGCTTTTTGAGGCCGCCTGGCGCTAACCTTCCTTAGGTCCTTAAGAATTGATACACTAGGATACTATGTCAGAAATAAAGGCACAAGAGAGCCAAGAAGAACTTTTTCCGGAATTTTCCGGCGAGCCTAAACGGGCGGAACGCTTTCCTACTTTCCAAAAAACTCAAAAACCTATTTTATTTACCACAAATACCGAGCAGCTACTCCTTGCGGCGATACTGCTTGTTTTGTTCGGCTGTCTTATTTTCTTTTTGGGGGTATTGAGAGGGCGTTCGATCAATTCTCATGAACGAGCGGTTAGGTCAGTGATTCCTACGCAGAAAGCATCCCTTGTGACGACCCCTCCGCGTCCCGCTGCGCCGGCGGCGGTGACCCTATCGGCCCCTTCGGCGGCCAAACCTGCCACGCTGCCTGCGCCGCTCTCAAAAACCCTTTCGGCGCCCATGTTGTTGGATGAGAGCAAACCGTACACGATTCAACTGGTGACGCATAAGAAGAAGGAATTTGCAGAGAAGGAGGTGGCGGCTTTGCGCCGGAACGGCGCGGTGGCCTGGATCATTCCCAGCGGGGAGTATCAACAGGTGTGCGCGGGGCAATACCGAGATAGGGAAGAAGCCAGGAAAGACCTGAAAATCTTCTCGGCTAAATATAAAGACTGTTTTCTGAGAAGACGTTAATCCCCGCGCCCCTTTTTGCCAAGCAGGAACTTGGGCTTGTCAGAAAGCGCTCGTTCGGTTACACTGGACGTGTTTCGTAGGTAAATTAAGGAGAAAAATCCTGCCTATCGGCAGACAGGGAGTAAGCATGTCTATTCATTCGAGTCTTCGCGCAGGAGGTAAGGGCAAAAGACACCGCTCGGTGCTCAAGCGTTATGAGCGTCTTCGGATCTTGAAAGAAAAAAACCTTTGGGGCAACGGAAAGTCCGTTTTAGGCATTCCAAAAGTTAAGCTGCAAAAAATGAGGCTCAAGAAGGAAAAAGCAGTGCCGGCAACCGAGACTGCGGCAGCGGAAGGAACAGCTGTCGCCGCCAAGCCAGCGGCCGCGGCATCTCCCGCCAAACCCTCCGAAAAGAAGTGAGCTGGAGCGTCCGGCGCCATGCGATCCGTACGCGTGTCTCTCCAGGAAAGATCCTACGACATCTTCGTGGGGCGGGGGATCCTTCAAAACCTGCCTGGCTATTTTAAGAAAAAAAAATTCACACGCCGGCATGCCCTGATCATCACCCAGAAAGAAATAGCCATTCATCACGAAAGTGCACTCCGGGACGCTCTGCTCCAGTCCGGTGTCGAAGCGCGCGTATTTCTTACGCCCCATGCCAAAAGCTCTGAAGCCGCAAAATCCCCGGCGGTGTACTGGAAGCTTATCCGGAGTATCGCCGCTTATGACGGGGAAGGCAAATCGGTATTTTTGATCGTGCTCGGCGGCGGGGTCGCCGGAGATTTGACTGGTTTTGCAGCATCCGTTTACCGGCGGGGGATCCCTTATCTTCAAGTCCCCACGACGCTGACTGCTCAAGTGGATTCGGCGATAGGCGGCAAGACGGGCATTGATTTGCCCGAGGGCAAAAATCTACTCGGAACTATTTACCAGCCGGCACTGGTCATCTGCGACACCGCGCTTCTTTCGACGCTCCACGAGCGACACTGGAGCGATGGCTTCGCGGAGGTTATTAAATACGGGTTGGTCAAGGACCCGGGCCTCTTTTTGATTCTCGAAAAACACGGCAAAAACGGGATCAGACATGATGCTGGACTCTTAGAAAAGGTCATTCACCGCTCGGTCGCCATTAAGGCAAAGGTGGTTGAAAAAGACGAGTTCGATAAAAAAGGCGTGCGCGTGATCCTTAATTTCGGCCATACGGTCGGCCACGCGATTGAGGCCGCGACTCGTTTTTCAAGCCGGTACACGCACGGTGAGGCGATTGCGGTGGGAATGCTTGTTGCCTGCGAGATCAGCCGAGAGCTGGGCCTGTTGAAAGATCCAGAACTTACAGAGCGTCTCGAGAAGGTCCTGCTCAAATTCGATTTGCCCCTTTTCTACAAAGGATGTTCTCTGGAGGCGCTGTTCAAGGCCATCGGGTATGACAAAAAATCCATCCAGGGCAAGAACCGTTTCGTGCTGCCTGTTTCAATGGGCAAGGTAGCGGTGGTTCCGGACGTGCCCTCTGAACTGATCAAAAAAACCCTGCAAAAAAGAAGCGCTTGATTCAAGCAGTGGGGGAAAGAACGAACTTTTCTCCCTGATACTCCATCGTGACATCCCGAGGAGTGATTCTGACGAGTTCCACTCCCTGTATCTTATCGCCGGCCTTAAGAACCTTGCCGTTAATGATGCAGTAGGAGTCTTCGTTGGGGGAGAAAACGACTCCAGTCAACTCGAGCGCGGGACGGGGAACGACCGGTTCGAAAAAAGGGCGGGGAGCTTCTTCAATCGTGAATTGGCTTTTCCTCGAAAGGGCCGCGTCAGGCCCGTGAATCTGTTTGGTGACCGCAGAGGTCTCGTAAGAAAAAAGACGGAACTCGTTCTTAAACGGCGTTGAGAAAATCGGCGCGATAATCGGCGCCGTGATCAGCACAAGAACCGAGAGAATGAAAACAGGTCCCCAGTTGACCTTGCTTTTTTTCTGCTCATACTCCACTCCGAAGCGGGCGAGAGGCGGCCCAGCGACGGCTCCTCCGGCCTTCAGGGCCGAGGACGACCCTTTGTCTTTCTGGGCCTTTCTCAACGCTTCGTTGATAATGCTCATGGGACAATGCCTTCGATTTCAATGACGGATTTTTTGATGGTCTCCACGTCTACCGTCCGACTTCCCAAGACATAGGCCAACAGCAGCGCCTTATCGCAGACGATGTTGATGAGCCGCGGAATCCCTCCCGAATATCTGACAATCTCAGCGATCGCGTCTTTGTCAAAGATCGGGCCCGTGCCGTTGGCCCCCGCGAGGTTTAAGCGATGCGCGATATAGAGCGGCACCTCCTCCGGTTTGAGGGCTTGAATGTGGTAACGGACCGAAATCCGTTGGCGAAGCTGACGCAGGGCGGGGGACTTGAGCCGTTCGCGAAGTTCCGGTTGACCTACAAGAATAATTTGAAGTAATTTTTGGTTTTCGGCTTCGAGATTGGACAGCATGCGCACCTGTTCGAGGGATTTATGGCTTAAATTCTGGGCTTCATCAATGATCAAGACGACATTGTTGTCCAGCGACAACTGCTCGATCAGAAAACGGTTGAGTTCGGAAAAGAGGGCCGCGCGATTTCTTCGTTCCGCTTTGATTCCAAAATCATCGAGAATGGTCTCCATCAACTGAGTGCCGGAAAGATCGGAATTAAAGATGAAGGCGCTTTTAATTTTTTCATCCAGTTGATTAAGAAGCGCGCGGCAAATCGTCGTTTTCCCTGTACCCACTTCACCCGTGATCTGGATAAAACCCACCCGCTCTTTGATTCCGTAGGTCAAATAAGAGAGGGCCTCCTGATGCCTTTGGCTAAGGAACAGGAAAGAAGGGTTGGCCGCAATCGTAAACGGCTTTTCTTTCAGGGAGAAGAAAGATTCGTACATAGTCTCGAGGCTATTCTACCAATGACCGGAAGCGCTGTAAAGCGTCTTTTTGTAAAAAATCCGTTGACAGCGTATTGGTTTTAAAATAACATAGTCTTGTAACTTATTGAACCGGAGGGGGTAGGGCGATATGGCCACACGATTGCTCAAGGGCGTTGCCACGGCGGTTGTGGCGGCTTTTGTCTTACCGGCAGTGGCGGTGTGCTTTGCCGCTCAGGACCCTTTCACTAAGCTGGGTCGTGGCGTTGCCAATACGCTGACCGGATGGGTCGAGTTACCCAAAAATGTGTACTCCACTAGCGTCGAACAAAATGCACTGGCGGGAATAACTGTAGGTTTGGCGAAGGGTGCTGGCATGAGTATTGTCCGTACCAGCGCCGGTATTTATGAGATCGCTACCTTCCCTTTCCCGTTGCCCCAAGACTATAAGCCCATTCTAGAACCCGAATACGTTTTTTAAATCATTTCATCCCCAAAGCTCCGGAGAGTCCCGCTTCCAGGGTTTTTGTCTCCTCCCCAATTTAATTTAAGATTAACTGATATTAACTTAGTTAATATTTTATTGACAAAAATTTACTATTTTGTTTTAATAAAGTTTCTTTTCATCTAAGGGGTGCTTATGGGCAAATCGCTGTGGCAAGGAAATGAACAAGACAAGGCGCTGACTACCGAAGGGGCTTGCGAGTTTTTGAGCATCAGCCGGCAAACTCTGTATAAACTCGTCAAATCCAAAAAAATACCCGGCCGTAAAGTGGGGGACAATTACCGTTTTTTAAAAAGCGATCTCATCCGCTATTTTAAAAACGACTGATCCGTTGCCAAGGAGTAATGCCCAATGACAGAGCGTCGCCGTTACATGCGCTTCAACGCGTCGGTGGGGGTGGAATACCGCACCTTGACTCACAACCCGATTTTCGGGAAAGCGCTTGCCAAAGACCTAAGCCGAGAAGGTTTGAGGTTTGATTCCAACCAGCCGATTGCCGTGGGGACCTCGATAGAGATTTGCATGAATGTGCCGGGCGACAATCTTCCCGTTTTTGCCACAGGCAAGGTGGCTTGGGCGGACGGCTTGGGCGCCGGTGTGAAACTGACCAAAATCAATCCAAGCGACCGGGTGCGCGTACTGGAGTACGTTTACAAAGAATGGCTGAAGACCACCCGACGGAAGATTGACGCGCAGTCCGGAGAAAATCCGTGAGAGAAAATCGTAAATTCATTCGCCTGAGAGCACCGATCGGCGTGGTATACAAACCGCTCAAGAATAAACGCCGTAAAGAAACGCTTTCGTTGATCCGGAACATCAGCGGAGGGGGTATTTGCATCGCCGCCAAAGAAGCGCTGCGCGAAGGCGACCTCCTGGAGATTCAGGTTCAAATCCCGCATCTCAAAGAACCCATTGAAGCGATAGGGGAGGTTATCTGGTATGCCAAGACGAATGAAAAAGACCGCCAAGCCGGAGAGGCGGGGATTCGTTTTAGAGACATCTCGCCCCAGGATCTTCATGAAATACTGGAATATGTCTACATGGTGGGTATCGGTTAATCATGGCTGATCTGGGAAGTTTCTTTAAGGGGAATGAAATTAAAAATAGTCTTGATTTTGGCCATATAGTCTTTAATATGGTCGGGGAAGGGTCGCTATGGAGCATAGGAATATGACGGACCAAACGGAAGCAAAAGGCGCTACGAAAGCACCGAAAAAGAAAAAATCGCGTCCCACGAATTGCGCGCAGTCGAACAAACGTATCCGGCGCAAAGACTGGTACTATCGCAACGGAAAATACTTCGCGAATAAAAAATCCTTCAAACTCTTTGCAGTCCAAGAAGCCGAGAAGGCCAAGAAAGAAAAGGAAGCCAAGGAAGTCGCCGCTGCTTCCGCCGCAGCAGAGAAACCGAGCGGTTGACCCTGAAAACCCCTAAGCGTATTTTAGAGCGGCGCGCTTCCGTCCGTGTCGTCGACTCCCTGTCTTTTAAAATCGGGCACGAAGATTATGAGGTCGAGGCCACGACGATCAATATCAGCTCGCACGGCGCGATGTGCATCGTTTCAAACAATATCCCGATGATGACGCAATTAAAAATCGGATTTACGCTGGCTCTTCCGGGAGGAGTCAAGCGCCGAGCAAAGCAAATCAAAGCCAAGGGCGTAGTCGTCAGAAAAGAAACAGGCGAAGACCTCGGGCGGGTCCTGATCGGGATTTATTTCACCCAAATCCGGGAGGCGGATCAAAAGGCGCTTGACCGGTACATCAAAGGCCGCTTATTAAAAGATGAGAGCTGAGAGGGTGGAAGTCAATCCCCGCCTTCAAAAAATAGATAAAGTCGTTCTTTTGTCTCAATGCCCCCTCTTTTCCGGTTTAAGCCAGTGGGAACTCCAATCCATCAGCCAGCTGATGCGCTTAGTGGAATACAAAAAAGATGAGCTGGTTTACCGGGAAGGCGGGTCCGCCGATAGTTTTTATGTGATCGTTTCCGGACGTTTTGAAGCCGCGGTGTCTTCAGGCGACAAAGACAAGCGAGAGGTCCTCGCGTATCTCAAGCGGGGAGACCACTTCGGCGAAATGTCTCTTCTGACCAACGAACCCCATTCCGCTACGATACGCGCGCTCTCGGATTCACTCGTGCTCGAACTCAAAAAAGAAGATTTTAAGAAAACTGTCGAGCATAACGCAACGGTTTCAATGGAACTTTCCCGCCGTCTGAGCTCACGGATCAAAAGCGGTGAATCCCGTTCGCGCACGCTGATTAAGAACGATATCATTTCGGTTTTTACGAACCACCCAAGAAACGGCCCCGATGCTTTCTCGCTCAACCTGGCTGCCAGTCTTTTCCATGAAACACACCAAAAAACCATTATTGTAGAGATCAGTCCTTCGGGCTATGAGGCGTATCCTGCCGCGGCCATTAAAAAAATCCCGCTGAAATGCCTGGAACGCATCGAAACGGCCTCAAGCGCTCTTTTTGAAGACGCTGTTTTGCACCATCCGGTGGGCTTTGATATCTTGAGTTTTTTCTACGAAGACCAAGATCTGGATTCTCAGGATGCGGTGACGGCCCTCCTCAATCATCTCACGATCAATTACCGGTTTATCCTCGTGAACTTACCCGACAAGATAGACGAAATTGTCTTTAAGGCGCTGACGCAGTCCGATACCGTTTATTTCGTCACGGACAGCAGCATGAATAGCATCATGCAAACCAAAGAGTTTATTACCGGAGTAGAGAAGAACGCCGTGTTTGCCGAGGACAAAGTCTCCGTCGTGATCCATGAGGCCTTTTTGGGGATGCGCACGACGACGATTACCCGCAAGGAACTCTTCGGAAAAAAGATGTGTTTCTCGCTTCCGGCCGTCGAGTTGGGAACAGGCAGGGTTGTCAGCGGAGGAATCAGCATGCCGCTTGTCGCGGACGGGCCGGACACGGAATACGCGCGGGTGGTTCGGCACATCGCCAGGCATATCAGCAATAATTTGGTCGGGCTGGCGCTGGGCAGCGGTGCCGCTTTGGGCCTGGCGCATGTCGGTGTCCTCAAGATTTTAGAACGGGAAAAAATCCCGATCGATATCATTTCCGGTTCAAGTATCGGCGCGCTGATCGCGGCTTTGCACGCCGTCGGCAAAAGCTCCGAAGAGATCGAGCAGGCCGCGCTTGCGATACACAGCCGCCTCAAGTTCATGAGTCTTTTGGATTTCAGCATGCCTCCGGTGCGCGGACTTTTCAACGGCAAAAGAATTGTCAGGCAGTTCAAATCGCATTTGGGCAGCAAGACGTTCGATAATTGCCGTATTCCGCTCAAGATTGTAGGCGCCAACCTGACGACGCGCCAGATTCACGTCTTTGAAAGCGGTTATATCGCGGACGCCGTGCGCGCGTCGATTGCGATCCCGGCCATTTTTAAGCCGACGTTTATCGACGGGGATCTGGTAGTGGACGGCGGCATTTTAAGTCCGCTGCCGATCCGGGCGCTGCGGCAGGCGGGGGCCAATAAAATCATTGCGGTCAACGTGTTCCCTACCGCGCAAGATGCGTTGGAAAGAAAAATTCTCCGGGAAGAAGCCGAGGAAAAAGAGGCGATGCAGGTCCGTCAGAAGGGCTGGCCGCACCGCGTTCTTTACCGCATCAAAAAATATTTTGTCAGGCATTTTTCGGCAAACGTTTTTGACATTCTGATGAATACGATACAGTCCATGGAATCCGAAATTGCGGAAGTGGAAGGGGAGGAAGCGGATGTCTTGCTGAGACCCGTGCTGCCGACTGCCAATTGGGTGCAGTTTTACAAGCCCCAGCAGTTTATTCGGCGGGGGGAAGAAGAGACCGCCCGATTTGTTTCAAAGATCAAGACGCTTGTTTCTCAACAAAATACTTAAAAAACGCTATAATGTGGCGTGGCGGAAGGAGAAGCGATGGCAAATCAAGAGATTGTAATCGTCAACGGCGTCCGGACACCGCAGGGAAGTTTGGGCGGAGCATTTCGTGATCTTTCGGCGCAAAAGCTCGGCGAGATCGCCCTACGCGCACTTTTAGAACGCACTGCTGTTGATCCGGCTGTTGTCGACGAAGTGATTTTCGGATGCGTGGGCCAAGAGAGTGACGCGCCCAACATCGCCCGAGTCATCGCGTTGATGGCGGGTGTCCCCAAAAAAGTCCCAGGCTATACGGTGGCCAGAAATTGCGCGTCCGGGATTCAGGCGATTGTAAACGGCTGTCAAAATATACTGGCCGGCGACGCGGAGGTTCAAATCGTCGGAGGTGCCGAATCCATGTCTTCTCAGCCCTACGTGAATCGCGACCTTCGTTTCGGTAAAAAACTGAAAAATTCCGAAATGGTGGATTCCTTGTGGGAGGGACTCACAGACCCTATTTGCGGACAGCTCATGGGCCGTACTGCGGAAAACCTGGTCGAGGAATTCAAAATCAGCCGCGAAGAGCAAGACCGTTTCGCCGTAACCAGCCATCAAAAAGTTTTTCGCGCGACCCGTGAGGGAAGGCTCAAAAACGAAATCGTTCCGGTGACCGTCACAAAAAAAGCGGCCGGACGGCCCATGCCGCCTGAAGTGATCTCGCAGGATGAAGGTCCAAACCCCGCGCTCAACGAACAGACGCTAGCGCTCTATCCTCCGCTATTTAAAGAAAACGGTACGGTCACGGCCGGCAATGCCTGCGGTATTTCTGACGGCGCGGCGGCGCTTCTTTTGATGTCGCGTAAGAAAGCCGAAACGCTGAGCTTCAAAGAAGTTTTGGGGACAATCCGCGCTTACGCGTTTGGGGGTGTTGAGCCCTCGCGCATGGGAATAGGTCCCACGATAGCGATTCCTCTTGCTCTCAAGAAAGCAGGTCTTGAGCTTAAAGACATCCAGCTTATCGAGCTAAACGAAGCGTTTGCCGCGCAGGTGATCGCCTGCGAGAAGATTTTGGGGCTGAACAGGGACATTCTGAACGTCAATGGAGGCTCGATAGCGATCGGTCATCCGGTGGGGATGACCGGCGCTCGAATCACTCTCACGCTTTTGCATGAGATGAAACGAAGGAATTTGAGATACGGCGTGGCGTCTCTATGTGTGGGCGGGGGACAGGGCGCCGCGGTTGTTGTGGAGAGAAAATAAATGTTTATTTACAAGGCCGCCGTGGTTGGCGGAGGAGCGATGGGGGCCGAGATCGCGCAAGTCATCAGCTATTCGGGCCTTCCGGTGATTTTGAAAGAGGTAAACGACGCGCTGGCCCAAAAGGCGCTTGAGAAGATACGGCACATTTACCAGGGGCGCGTAGACAAAGGCAAGATGACGCCCGCCGATCTGGAATCCAAGATGTCGCTCGTGCAGGTGACAACCCGCTATGAAGACTTAAAAGAGGTGGATCTGGTGATTGAGGCTGTTCCCGAAAAGCTAGATCTCAAGAAACAGGTTTTCAAGGATCTCGATGCCGCGCTCCCCGAGCAGGCCATCCTTGCCACCAACACCTCCGCGCTTTCGATTAGCGCGCTTGCCGCCAGCACAAAGCGGCCGGAAAAGGTGGTGGGGGTACACTTTTTCTATCCTGCCCATGTGATGAAGCTCGTCGAGGTTATTCCGGGGCTCACGACTTCTGAAGAAACGATCACCGACGCCGTGACATTCTGCGAGAGTTTGAGAAAATTTCCGGTGCGCGTGAATGAATGCGCGGGCTTCCTCGTCAACCGCCTGCTGATGCCTTACCTGAACGAGGCCGCGTTTTGCGTCGAGGAGGGTAGCGCGACCTTTCAGAAAGTGGACAAGGCCATGGTCGAGTTCGGTTTTCCGATGGGGCCGTTCGTGCTCGTCGACACGATAGGGCTTGATGTTTGTCACGATGTCGTAGGGGTATTGCTCGAGGAATACGGGAACCGCATGCGGCCGGCGAAGATTTGGGGCGAGGTTCATAGCAAAGGGCGATACGGCGTCAAAAGTGGCGCCGGTTTTTACAATTATTCAGGGGACGGCGAGGACAAAACGCTTGAGGAAATCATGAAAAAACTTGAGCCGGGTCGACCCTCTAAAAAAGCTCCGTTTTCGGCCAGCCGCCTGCTTTTGACGATGATCAACGAGGCCGCGCTGTGCATTCAGGAGCATGTCTCATCGCCGTCCGACATCGATCTTGCGGTTCTGGCGGGAATCGGTTTTCCCCAGGCCAAGGGCGGTATTCTGCAATACGCGGACCAGGTGGGCATCGACGCGGTGCTGTCCGAACTCGAAAAACTGAATGAAATATATGGCGATCGTTTTTTCCCGGCTCCGCTGATCAAACGCATGGTGAAGGCGGGATTCCTCGGTGAAAAAACAGGCCGCGGGTTTAAGGAGCATTTATGACTGATTTTCAATGTCTTCAGGTGACGCTGGAAGAGAGCGTGATGCTATTAAAGATCAACCGCCCGCCGGTAAACGCGCTCGGCCGGCAACTGCTGGATGAGCTCGAACAGGCGGTGGAATACCTGCAGAACGAGCCCAAGGCAAAAGTCGCCGTGCTCATCAGCGGCATTCCGAATGTTTTTATCGCCGGTGTGGATTTAAAAGAAATGGCGCAACTGACCAGCCCCGATGAGATTCTGAAAATCGTTGAGCGTGGCCAAACAGTATTTAATAAAATTGAAAAATCAGAAAAACCGGTGATCGCAGCGGTACAGGGGGTATGCGTCGGCGGCGGGCAGGAACTCATCATGGCCTGCCATCTCCGCATCGTTTCGGACCGCACCCGATTCGGCCAGCCTGAAATCACGCTGGGGATTATTCCCGGGTTTGGAGGATCTCAGCGTTTACCGAAAATCGTGGGTGCGAGTCGTGCGGCCGAACTGATCTTGACCGGAGATATCCTTACTCCCCAAGAAGCCTTCCGTATCGGACTCGTGAATCGCGTGGTCTCAGACGGAGCCCTTCTCAAAACCGCCAAAGAAACCGCCAAAAAGATCGCCCGCTTCGGACTTCCCTCAATACGCGCGGCCATGCGCGCAATCGGCCGCGGATTGGACAGGACTCTTGAGGAAGGCCTGAAGATCGAGCAGAATGAGTTCCGCTCTTTGACGCAGACCAAGGACATGCAGGAGGGGATACGCGCGTTCCTTGAGAAGCGACAACCTAAGTTTACCGACAGTTGAATCAGACCACCGGTGACGCCTTGACCCCAACGACGCTTGGGATGCTGCTGAAGACAACAGCACAAAACTTTCCCCAAAAGACCGCTATTCTTTCCAAACAAAACGGCCGCTATTTCCCTCAGTCTTGGTTTGATTTCAACAAAGAAGTCGATGCCGCGGCCTCTGCGCTTTTGGAGCAGGGAGCGGCCGTCGGTGACCGTCTGGCGATTCTGTCAGAAAACAGGCCGGAGTGGGCCCTGACTGACATGGCGGCCCAAAGTATCGGGCTGGTCACCGTGCCCATTTACCCTTCGTTGACCCCAAAAGAAATTGAATACATCCTGCATGATTCCCAGGCCTCCTGGATCGCGGTTTCGAACCACACGTTATTCCAAAAAATTCTTCCCATTGTCAAATCATTACCGGCGCTGAGAGGAGTCCTCGTTTTTGACAGCACCCTTTCGTTGTTTCAAAAAGAAATCCACCTGCCGATGCTTTTGATCCGGGAAATCAAAAAAAACCCGATTCAATCGGACAGGCTTCGGTCCAGATTCAGCCAGATCCGTTCGGATGCCGTCGCGAGCATCATTTATACCTCGGGGACTACCGGCGAACCCAAGGGCGTAATGCTAACCCATGATAATTTCATGCACAATGTGTTGGCATCAAGAAAAGCGCTGCAAATGGGGGAGGGCGACGTGCACCTCTCCTTTTTGCCGCTAAGCCATGTTTTTGAAAGGATGGCCGGTTATTATCTTATGATCTTCCTGGGAGCGACGATCGCATACGCCGAAAATATGGATACGGTCCCCCAAGACCTGCTTGAGGTCAAGCCAACCTTCATTTTGGGGGTACCTCGTTTTTACGAAAAAATAAAGTCCCGCGTATTAGAGGCTGTCGAAAAATCCTCCCACTCGCGCAGGGCTATTTTTTTGTGGGCGAGGGCGGTGGGCGGAGAAAAAAGGAGACGGCTTGAGCAAGGGGGGTCGCTCCCGAGTGGCCTAAAACTCCGGCTGGGACTGGCAAATCTTCTCGTGTACAAAAAATTCAGGCAACGTCTTGGAGGACGCGTGCGTTTTTGTATCTCTGGAAGCGCGCCTCTGGCGAAAGAAATAGCCGAGTTTTTTTGCGATCTTGGGGTCATGATTTATGAAGGTTACGGGCTCACAGAGACTTCGCCGGTCATCAGCGCCAATCGTGAAGGGCGATACCGTTTTGGGACGGTGGGAATTCCTTTGGAGGGGGTACAGGTCAAGATCGCCGGGGACGGAGAGATCGTGACGAAAAGCGCTTCTGTGATGAAGGGCTATTACGGCAAACCAGCCGAGACGCAGGAGGCTATTGATAAAGAGGGTTGGTTTCACACCGGTGATTTGGGTCAATTTGACAGAGGGGGTTTTTTGCAAATCACCGGGCGTAAAAAGGAGCTAATCGTCACTTCCGGGGGAAAGAAGGTTT
>JAHFFL010000147.1:2791-3383 GCA_023247955.1 Candidatus Omnitrophota bacterium | reverse complement strand
GTGTTGGATTGGCCCGATTCACTCGCGACGAGCGAGCCGTGCGGCAACACGCCAATCTCTTGCTCGAGAAACGGCCGGTATTCATCAAACACGTGATGCAGGATCGCGGTCCCGCGCGTCTTCGTCATGAGGGCGCCTTTCAAACCGATGATGCCGCGCGTAGGGATGAGATATTCCAAATGGAGTTCTCCGGTGGGGCTCTGGGACATATTCTTCAGTATGCCCCGGCGCCGGCCGATCTCCTCGATGACGGTGCCCTGGTACGAAGCGGGTACGTCTACCATCAAAAATTCAAACGGCTCGCAACGCGCGCCGTTTTTCTCCTGAAGGATGACTTCGGGCTGCGAGACCTGAAGCTCAAAGCCCTCGCGCCGCATCTGCTCAATCAAGATCGCCAGATGCAGTTCTCCGCGCCCCGCGACTAGAAATGTGTCAGGGCTTTGGGTAGGAGTGACGCGGAGCGAGACATTGGTCTCCAGTTCTTTCATCAGCCTGTCGCGGAGGACGCGGGAGGTCACGTGCCTGCCTTCGCGTCCCGCAAAGGGGCTCGTATTCACTCCGAATGTCATCTGGACGGTCGGTTCGTCGATGA
>JAHFFL010000147.1:0-2781 GCA_023247955.1 Candidatus Omnitrophota bacterium | reverse complement strand
ATCTCCGATACCGATCTGATCAAACCCGGCGATCGCGACGATCTCGACAGCCTGGGCGCTCTCCACCTCCACGCGCTCAAGCCCCTGATAAATAAGAATGCTTGTGACTTTTGAAACAAGGCGGCTCCCGTCCCGGCGCACGAGCGCGGCTGCCCCTCCTTTCTGAACAGCCCCGCCGGTAATCTTTCCAATGCCCATCTTTCCTTTATAGGAATCTTGGTGAAGCGCCAGAACCAATATTTGAAGCGGTGCCTCGGAGTCCGCCTTGGGCGGCGGGACCCTCTCGAGAAGAATGTCTAAAAGCGGGCTGATATTGTCCGAAGGATGTGCCATGTCGAGCGTCGCCGTGCCGTGGATCGCTGACGTATAAACGATCGGGAAATTGAGCTGTTCCTCGGAGGCATTTAGCTCGCAAAAGAGATCGAACGTCCGATTCACCACCTCCACGATCTGCGAATCCTGCCGGTCTACCTTATTGATGACCACTATCGCGCGGTGCCCGACTTCAAGCGCCTTTCGCAGCACAAAACGCGTCTGCGGCATCGGTCCGTCTTTGGCATCCACCAGGAGCAGGACTCCATCCACCATCCTCAGCGTCCGCTCCACCTCGCCTCCGAAATCGGCGTGGCCGGGCGTGTCCACGATATTGATCTTTGTGCCCTTATAAAGCACGCTCGCGTTCTTGGCGCGGATCGTAATACCCCGCTCCCGCTCCAGATCCAGACTGTCCATCACGCGCTCGCCCATCTCGGCGATGTTCCGGTGGACGCGCGTCTGACGCAGGATGGCGTCAACGAGCGTCGTCTTCCCGTGATCCACGTGCGCGACAATCGCGATATTTCGTATCTCTTGAGGGGTCATAAAACTTATGGATGTTCCATGGCAAATGATAAACCCCGTTAGAAACAGTGTTCCTAACGGGGCTGATCTTAATTCAGGCGAAGCGTTTAACGCCGAACGACGTTGACTGCTTGTTCGCCCTTGGGTCCATCCGTGATTTCAAATTCTACGGACTCGCCTTCGCGAAGCGATTTGAAGCCATCGCCCTGGACGGCAGTGTAATGGACGAAAACGTCCTTTTTGCCGCCCTCAGGGGTGATAAAGCCATACCCCTTCTGGTCGCTGAACCACTTGACTGTTCCTTTAGCCATGAAGCATACCTACCTTTCTAAAATGTCCTGCCGTCCTACGCAAAAAAAAACCGCGAATGTGAGTAGATTCGCGACTTCCATTGTACTTCGTTTGCAAGCAACAACAGTTAATCTTAATTTACTCTGGCGAAAGTATACACGATTTCAGGAAAATGTCAATAGGCGTTTTTTACCGCGATATTTTCAGTACCTTGTACTTCAAGATGCCGGCTGGAATCCGGATCTCAGCCGTCCCACCGACCTTGAGACCAAGCAGGCCTTGGGCAATGGGGGAGGTGACGGAGATCCTACCCTCATCGAAATTGGCCTCGTCCTGCGGGACAATCTCGTAGCTGAATTCTTCCCCGTTTTTTAAGTCTTTGAGCAGCACTTTCGCGCCGATGAAAACCTGACCCTTGGGGATCTTGGCTTCATCAATGATTTGGACCTGAGTCAGCCTTGCCTCATAATCGGCGATCCGCTTTTCG
This sequence comes from Candidatus Omnitrophota bacterium, assembly GCA_023247955.1. Classification (GTDB taxonomy): domain Bacteria; phylum Omnitrophota; class Gorgyraeia; order 2-02-FULL-51-18; family 2-02-FULL-51-18; genus JACPAX01. Next base: position 1,163 of record JAHFFL010000147.1, on the reverse strand, counting down.
TTCAATGCTTGGTTGTTCTTCGCCGCATCGTACTCGGCATTTTCCCTGAGATCCCCGAAGGCCCTCGCCTTCGCAATGTCCTCGGCGATCAGCTTCCGTTTCGTAGTCTTCAGGTATTCCAATTCTTTCACTAGCTTGTCGAACCATTCGCGCGTCATCGGTATTTTTTCAACCATGCGCCTTGCCTCCCCTCATCAACAGCAGCCCAAATGCCGCGAGCCGCTCAATATCTATCCAAGGCTTTCTCGAGCTGAGCATCGCGAATGCGATTTTCTTATCGGAGGAATAATCGGTCCCCACAAACGTATGCCGTGAGGCAAAGGTCCAACCGGTCTTGCCCTTCACAAACCCGGGAGTGCGCCAAAGCATCTTATTGTGGTTTTTAATAAAAACCGGTCTTCCATCGCTGCCGCGAATCACCGCCGTCGTGAATCCCATCATCTCGTCGATCCGCGGATCGCGCGCCCCGCAGCGCATGAGAAGAGAAAGATCAAACGCCGTGGAATAATGCAGGCGCCGTTCCTCCGGCAGCCCCGTGGCATTCACGAATCGCGTGTTATTCATTCCAAGCTGGCTGGCCTTTTCGTTCATGAGTTCCGCGAAGTGCCCTTCGCTCCCGGCCGCGGCCTCGGCCAACGCCACGGCCGCGTCGTTCGAGGAGGAGACAAGCGTGGCCAGAAGAAGGTCCCGCACCCGGTATTGGGCGTTCAAGGTCAATCCGGCACGGCTTGGGGCTGCGCCGGCCGCCCGGCGACTTACGGAGACCCATTTGTCCAAAGGCAGTCTTTCCAAAGTGACGAGTGCCGTCATCAATTTTGTGGTAGAAGCGGGCGGAAGACGCAGGTGCGGATTCTTGCTGTAAAGCACGTTGCCGCTTCGGGCGTCCATCACAACAGCGGACTTGGCAGTAAGGGTAGGCAACCGCACTCCCCTGGCAAACAGCGGATTGCTTCCGGCCGCCACGGCCAGCGCGAGCAAAGAAGCGCTTAGTATTTTAACCGATACCCTTTTCACTCGTGTTAAAAGTGCCGGCGGTAAAGCGGGCCGCCATCCTCATTAAAACCAGGGCCGATATCGTCCTCTTCCCGCTCATAGTATTTCACCGGCGTCCGGTCGGAACTGTCTACCTTGAGATTGGTGTTCCTGCGTGTGGAAAACACGGA
>JAHFFL010000146.1 GCA_023247955.1 Candidatus Omnitrophota bacterium | reverse complement strand
CCCACCCGCTCCGCCCACTGCAAAAACGTCTCCGCCTGGCCCTTCTCAGTCTTGAAAGATTCCAGGATGGCCTTGGTTGCTTCCGGCACTTTCCGCGCGGGGATCTGCGCGATGCGCTTGCCGAACACCGCGACGCCGTTCGTATCCGTGTAGCCGCCCACCATCAGTTGGTAATGCGGGACCGCGCGCCCGTCGACGTTTTTGGAGGCCCCGTGAAAACCGATGTTCGCGATATGGTGCTGGCCGCAGGAATTGGTACAGCCGGAAATCTTGATTGTGACGTCCTGTATCGAGGGTTCATGGCTTAAACCGTTTTCGAAAATTTTTGCCATCTCGTGCGCGAGGCCCTTCGAATGCGTGATCGCGATCTGGCAGGTGTCGGCACCCGGGCAGCGCGTGATGTCGGCGACATGCCCCGCATCTTTGAGCGCAAGTCCCGCGGCCGCAAGCTGGACATAGAGTGACTTCAGCGACGGCTTCGGTACCCAGTGCAGCAAAAGATTTTGGGAAATCGTCGTCCGCAAACGGCCGCCCGAAAAGGTCCTGGCGATCTTCGCGAGCTTTCTCATTTGCCCGGGGTTGATATCCCCCAGCGGGCAGCGCACATGCGCGGCGAAATAGCCTTTTTGTTTTTGTTCAAAGGTGTTGGTCTTGAGCCACTCGTCAAAACCGGGCTGTACCGCAGGCGCCGCTGTCGGAGCCGGCGCTTTAAGAACAGGCGGCGTGACCTCGCCGGTCTTGAGATTCCAAAAAGCTTCCTTGCCAGAGCCCGTAGCGATCACGGCCCGGCACTCGTCCTGAAATTCCTTGCGAAACGTCTCAATCCCCCATTTCGCGACGAGGTACTTGATACGCGCGCGGTTCTTGTCCTTGCGCTCGCCATTGCGGTCAAACAGGCGGATCACCGCCTCCGCAGTCGGCAGATAATGCTCCACCGGGCAAAATGCGTCTAGAAGCTGGGCCGGAAACGGCGTGCTTCCGAGACCGCCGCCCACATAAACCTTGAACCCCTTGACTTCTTTGCCCTCGATGGTTTTCTTGGTCGCGATAAAACCCAGATCATGAATGCCGACCTTGGCATAATCCTCTTCAGGACTGCCTTCAAACGCGATTTTGAATTTGCGGGGTAAATTCTGGCAGACTGGGTTTCTCAAAAAATAAAGGCTGAGGAGGTCCGCATAGGGCGTGACGTCAAACACTTCCCTCGGGGAAATGCCGGAATAATGGGAGCAGGAAACATTTCGCACCGTGTTGCCGCAGGCCTCGCGCGTCGTAAGTCCCACCTCGGCTAAAAGCCGCAGGATCGTCGGCACATCGGTGCGTTTAATCTCGTGCATCTGGACTGCCTGGCGCGTCGTGACGTGGGCCAGCTTATTGGGCGCGTATTTTTCGGCGATGTCGGCCATACGCTCCAGCTGCAGCGCATTCATGTGGCCATAGCGGATCTTGATGCGGATCATGTGGCGGTCCATCGTGCCGCGGATGCCGTACACGCCGTTTTCCAGTCGGAACTTTTTGAAATCGTCGGGATCGAGCTCGCCCTTATCCAACCGGGCAATCTCCTGCTCGAAACGCCGGATCTCGGCTTCCTGCTCGGGAGAGAGCTCCTTGACCAGCCTTTCCTCGAATAAACTCGCGTAGTCGGAGACATTCGGTGCGGACATCAGCAAATTTCCTCTTTAAAGAACAGCTTAATTCTTTCCACTTTTAAAGTCAAGTAAATTTATATGCTTAATATCAATTTTATTAATTTATAGTTTACTAAAATAATTATCTATAAACCCTACCTTCTCGAATTCAAAAAACAGGCGGCGGAAAGCACCCACGCCAGGATCCCGATCAAGAGACTCCCCTGGAGGGTCAGCTCCAATGCGCCGACTTTAAACTCCCACTTCAAAAAATAGCGCAGCACATGAAAAGAACCGCCGAGCGCGAAGATCAGGCCCGACAGCCGCAAAAGATTGGTGGCACTTTTCGAATTGCTCTTGGCCATTTAACTATTAGAATACCACAAACGGACGGACTACAGGCAAGACGATTTTATAGAATTAGGTTTCGTAGAAGCGAAGTTTTTTGAGTTCGTTGCGAAGTTCTTCGTGGTTTTTGGTAAACTCGTCCAAGCGTTTTTGCATTTCGTGGATCATTTCTTTTTTCGCGTTTTCAATCGCCTGCTCAAACTGTCTGTCATGGGTCGTATCACGGAGCAGAAGCTGCACCGCCGCGATTTTGCCGTTCTGCTGCACAGGCCGCGGATAGGCCTTGAGCTTCAGGCGGTTTCCGCCCTCGGTGAGAAGCTCCAAATCGAAAGGCCCTTCCTGTTTTCCCTCCATCGTCAGACGGATCACCTGCAGCATCCGGCCCATGAATGTCGGTGGAAGCAGTTTGGACATCACAAAGATCTTGCCGGCTACCCTGGACTCGCTGACCCCCAGGAGCTTCTCGGCCGCCGGATTCACCGAGCGGAACCTGCCAAACTCGTCCAGAAGCACAATGGCCTCCGGGATGTCCCGGTAAAGCTCGTCGCAGCGGTGTTCGATTTCCTTCAGTGCCGTCTGTGTTTCTTTCAGCGGCGTCATGTCCCGCAGCACCAGCACCGTGGCCACAATGCACCCCTTGTGGTCTTTGATCGCGGACTCGGTGACCATCAAGTTCAAGCGCTGGCCGTCGCCGCGCGCGTGCTCCAGCTCATAACCGTGATCGGTGCCCAGACGCTCAAGCGAGTGGGCTGTGTCTTTGATCGGAAAATTGGGAATCACCGTGGAAACGGACTTGCCAAGAATTTCCTGCTTGGACAGGAGAAAGAGATCATAAGCGGCCTGGTTGGCCACTTGGACGGTGTCTTCAGCGTCCAATACCAACAGCGCATCTCCCATCGCGCCGATAATCTGGTTCACCGCGAATGACGGCGTAATATCCACGAGACGATAACGAAGCACCACGCCCGTCCCCACCGCCATGAATCCCAGAACACCGACAAAACCAAAAGGATAAAGCGCGATGCCAAACTTAGGCAGGTAATCTACCCACGCGATAAAGGCGATGCAAAAGGCAACCATCAGCGACTTGATTCTGGCCTTGTGGGTATCGGTCTGCGTCTTGTGGTATTCGGTCCAGTAAAGCCACAAACTCTCAAAGAGCAGGCCGAAAAAGAAGGCCAGGTAAAGAAAGGCCGACGGTTCGTATTTCGGATAAAACCCCCAGTGATAATGATAGAGGTCTTTGATCATCCAATCCGTCGTCACCAGAATCCATGAAAAAAGGGCCGACAGCGCGAAGTAAATACAGGCCTTTTTTTTATGCGGTTCGTACAAACGCAGGACCCGGATGGTGAATAAATAAACCATGGGTGGAATAAACGGCAGGCCCAAGTAAGCCGCCTTGGCCCACCACAACGCGACATCACGGCTCTCTGCCA
>JAHFFL010000145.1 GCA_023247955.1 Candidatus Omnitrophota bacterium | reverse complement strand
TGGTGGAGGGTTGCTTCTGCAAAAAAGAAACCGCCGAGTCGGCCGAATGGAGTATTTCCTCGCGGCGTGTCTTCCAGGCGTCGGCGATCGAGACAAGAAGCGTCTTGAACCCCGGCATGCCGGTGCGGTCCTCGGGGGGAAAGTAAGTCCCCCCGTAAAACGGTTTTTGGTCCGGCGTCAGAAACACCGTCATCGGCCAACCGCCCCCTCCGGTAGTCGCCATCACATAATTCATGTAAATATGGTCGATGTCCGGCCGCTCCTCGCGGTCGACTTTGATGGAGACAAAATGCTCGTTCATGAGCCGCGCGATCCCGGCGTCCTCAAACGATTCCCTCTCCATCACATGACACCAGTGGCAGGTCGAGTACCCCACCGACAAAAGGATCGGTTTGTCCTCTTTTTTACTTTTTGCAAATGCCTCCTCACCCCAGGGGTACCAGTCCACCGGGTTGTGGGCATGCTGCAAAAGATAAGGGCTTTTTTCGTGGGACAATCGGTTGGTATATTTTAAGATTTCTTCGGCAGCGGACACTGGAGTCACCGGAAAAACTAAAAGTAAAATAAGCGTGGATAGGACAAGGCGCGCCATAGGACCATTGCGGTCATTCTATCCGATAAGCGCCCGCTTGTCGAGCGCCGCACGGATTAGTTCTACTTAAAAGTATCTCCGCCGGAGGAGGAAGAGGTCGCGGACCATACGGAAGGAGTCCCTGAAAAATCTGACCTTGGTGTCCCGGCCCTGGCGCCACATCACGGGGACTTCTTTGACCTGCAGTCCGTTTTTCTTGGCGAGAAAGAGGATCTCTACGTCGAAACTGAATCCGTCCAGCGTCTGCATCGTAAAAAGCCGGTGGGCGGCCTCTTTGCGGAAGCATTTGAAACCGCACTGCGTGTCGTAAAAATCTCTAAGAAGCAGCACCCTCACGATAAGGTTGAAAAGCCGCCCCAAGACCCGGCGGCGCAAGCTTTGCTGGACATCAGCACTGGGTGCATGAAGTGCACGCGAGCCGATCGCGACATCGCTCCCCTCTTCGAGGGCCTGAATCAATTTGTCTACCTCTTTGATAGGCGCGGACAAATCCACGTCCGTGAGTAAAATATAACGACCGCCGGCCGCGAGCATCCCTTGTTTGGCCGCCGCGCCTTTGCCGCGGTTCTGGCTGTTTTCAATCAGGTGGAAATTGGGGACCCCAGCCGCGGTGATCGCTTCGCGAGCGCGTTCACAGGTGCTGTCCGTGGAACCGTCGCTGACGATGAGACATTCCCATGGATAATTCTTCAGAGAAAAAAAGGCTTGGATTCGCCGCAAGGCCTCGGCGACGATCTTTTCTTCGTTAAAAACCGGAATGACTGCCGAGAGATAGGGAGATTCTGTCATTCAGGGCTTTTTCCCGAGGGTCTGACTCCTAAAATAGGCGATTGTGCGCGACAACCCTTCGCGCAAAGCGACTTTGGGGGTCCAGTGCAGGAATTTCTTGGCAAGCCGGATATCGGGGCGTCTCCGCTTGGGGTCGTCTATCGGAAGCGGCCGGCGGATGATTTTAGAACGGGCGCCGGTGAGTTTAAGAATCATTTCCGCGAGTTCCAGCACCGTCATCTCGTTGGGATTCCCGAGATTCACCGGCTGATGCAGAGAAGAATGGACCAGGCGCGCTATCCCCTCAACCAGATCACCGACGTAACAGTAGCTGCGCGTCTGGCTCCCGTCGCCATACACGGTGAGCGGCTTTCCTTGAATCGCCTGTGAAATAAAATTGGGGATCACGCGCCCATCCTCCGGCCTCATGCGTTCTCCGTAGGTGTTGAAAATCCTCGCGATTTTCACATCGAGCCGGTGCTCGCGCCAATAAGACATCGCGAGCGCCTCGGCAAAACGCTTCGCCTCATCGTAAACGCTGCGCGGGCCGACGGAGTTCACGTGCCCCCAATAACTTTCCGGCTGGGGGTTCACCTCGGGGTCGCCGTAAACCTCGCTGGTGGACGCCAGGAAAAAAACACTGCCCTTGTCTTTGGCGAGACTCAGCGCCTCGTAAGTGCCGAACGCGCCGACCTTCATGGTTTCGATTGGGTACTTCAGATAATCCGGAGGGCTTGCCGGGGAAGCAAAGTGAAGCACGAAATGAATCTTTTCTTTCACGCGCAGCGGCGTTGAGACATCCTGCCGCAGGAAAAAAAATTTTTTCTGCCTCAAAAGATGCCGTACATTTGCCTCACAGCCCGTGATCAGATTATCCACGCCGATCACACGGTATCCCTTGCCCAGAAAGTACTCGCAAAGATGGGAGCCGAGAAAACCTGCTCCGCCGGTGATTAGTACCGTCTGGATTTTTTTGCCCATCTTACCGTTTCTCCCAGACCCTCTCTTAAACCGACCTTTGGCTTCCACCCCAGTTCCTTCCTTATATTGGAGATATCGGCGCAGGTGCGCTCAGGGTCGCCGGGCCGACGGGGACCGCGCAAGGGCTTAAGCGTACTGCCGCTGAGCGTAAGCAAGGCCTCCGTGATTTCATTGATGGAGGTTGTGCGGCCGGAACCGAGATTATAGACCTTACCGTACGCTTTAGGGTTTCCCAAAATCCTGAAAAACGCTTCCAGGATATCTCTGATATAAATAAAATCGCGGCTTTGCCGGCCGCTTCCGTCAATTACCGGCCGCTCTCCGGCAAGAATCCTCGACAGCATCCCGGGAACCACAACCGAATACTTCGAATCGGGATTTTGACGCGGACCATAGACGTTGAAAATACGGACAGAGGTGGACGGCATGCCCGTTTGCTGAAAGTGATAACACGCGTACTGCTCGCCCGCATACTTCGCGATCCCATACGGAGACATCGGGAGAATTTCTCCGTCTTCTTTCTGGCGTATGGCGCGCGTCGCGCCGTAAACCGCGCTGGTTGATGCAAAAATAAAATGCTTCACTCCCGCCTTTGAGGCGCAGTCCAAGAGGAGCAGTGTGCCCGTCGCATTCACCTCGTGCGCCAGCAGCGGGTCTTCGACGGTCTTCACCACCGAGCGTATCGCGGCCAGGTGAAAAACGGCGTCCACTCCGTTCATGGCTTTGCGCACGTCGTCACGGTCGCGAATGTCGCCCTCGACAAACTCCATGCGTTTCAGAAAAGGCGATAGACCTTCCTTGCGGCTGCACATAAAATTATCAAGGCCGCGTACTTTAAGCCCCCGTTTCAGCAAGGCCTCGACGAGGTGCAGGCCCACGAATCCCGCCACGCCGGTCACAAGCACTTTCTTAATCGGATGTCTTGCCATGGGCTATAAAAAAAACAGGTTCTTTTTTGGGTGAAATTTTCTGAGCGCGTTCCGAGTATCTAAAATCATCGGCGCATGGCGCACGACATTGCCGTAATCAAACGCCGCATGGTCCGTCAATACCACGACGCACTTCTGTCGTCTAAG
>JAHFFL010000144.1 GCA_023247955.1 Candidatus Omnitrophota bacterium | reverse complement strand
TTGTAGACGCCAACACTAGGTCGAGTTCTGTAGCCACAGGCAGCAGCCAATTACTTAAGGGGAGTACGCCGTCGCTCTCTAGCTATCTGTAAATTTGGGTTGGCGTTTCTCCAAGAAAGCTTGAATGCCCTCGCGCATGTCCTGTGTGCCCAAAAGAGATTTGAATTCGGCCTCTTCTATTTTAAGGCCTTCCGTGAGCGGCGCGTCTAGCCCTCTGCCGATGGCGCGCATCGCGGCGCGGATCGCCGGCAGTCCGTGGCGCGCTATCTTTTTGGCGATTTCCCTGGCCGTCTTCAAAAGCGCCCCGTCCGATACCACGTGATTCACAAGGCCGATGCGAAACGCCTCCTGAGGCGTGATCACATCGCCTGTGAGGATAAGCTCCGATGCGCGGCTTGCGCCCACGATCCGCGCAAGTCTCTGACTGCCCCCAAATCCCGGAATGATTCCAAGAGTAATTTCGGGCTGGGCAAAACGCGTGCGGTCGGACGCGATCCGGATGTGACAGGCCATGACAAGCTCCTGCCCGCCTCCAACGCAGGCGCCTTGTATCGCCGCGATCACCGGTTTTTCCGATCTCTCGATTTTGTCAAACACCGCCTGCCCGCGCCGCAGCACCTCGAGAACCGCCTCGGGCTCCGTGAGCCGGGCCATTTCTTTTAAATCCACGCCGGCGATGAACACGTTTTGAATGGCGCTGGCGATGATGATGACTTTCGCCTTGGGGTCGCTTTGCAATTGGGTTATCACCTGCTCCAGCTCGTCCAAGAGTTGTTTTCCAAGGGCGTTGACAGGCGGCCGGTTTATCTTAAGCAATGCGACATTTTCCTCAATCGACACGCCGATACACTGAAGCTCTGTCATTCCGCCCTCCCCTTGTTCAATGCTAAGCGTACTCCAAAAATCCCCGTTTTGTCTTTTTGCCGAGAAATCCGGCCCCGCTCATTCGCCGGATAAGAGGCGCGGCAAAAAAGCGCTCGCCTTCTGTTTTATAAAGCGCGTCCAACTTGCTTAAGATCACGTCAATGCCCAAATCGTCCGCGTATTGAAGAAGGCCTCCCGCCTTTTGGGGAAAACCGATTCCGGCGAGCACCGCGATATCAATATCCGCGGCCGAAGCCACGCGCTCCTGGATGCAAAGCGCCGCTTCATTGATCATCGCCAAAAGAAGCCTTTCAGGTGAAAAATCGCCCGCGGGCGCTTTTCTATTTTTTCTCAAACGGCCGAACGCCTCCCCCACTGCGGCGTCATTTCCCTCCGCGGCCCCGTACTCATAAAAACCGTGGCCGTTTTTCATGCCATAACGGCCCAATTTGTAAACCGCCTCCCACAACGGCGCCGGCGTCATGCGGCTTCCATATTCCGCAAGAAGCACGCCCGCCACGTCATGGCAGATATCCAGCCCGATCGTGTCGACGAGGAGAAAAGGACCCATCGGGAAGCCGAAATCCACCATCGCCTTGTCGATTTCACGCATCGGGGTATCCGTCTCCACCGCGCAAAACGCGGCCTCGTTCAGGTAGGGCATGAGCAGACGGTTGACTAAAAATCCGGCGCATTCGTTGACGCGCACGGGCAGTTTCCTTAAAGTTTCGCAAAAAGCGATCGAATCCGCGACGGTTTCTTCGGAAGTCGCCAGTCCCGGAATGACCTCCACGAGTTTCATCACGTGCGCGGGATAAAAAAAATGCATCCCCACCACTTTATCCGGTCGGTGAGTCGCCGCGCCCAGCGCGCTGATGGAGAGCGCGGACGTATTGCTGGCTAAAATCACCTGAGCCGGTAAATTCTCATCGAGTTCCTTAAAAATTTTTTTCTTTAAGTCCATCTTTTCCGGCACCGCCTCAATCACGATATCGGCCTCTTTTAGGTCCTCGAGTTTCGTCGTGACGCGCACTAAAGACAACTTTGCCTCCATGTCCTGCGCGGTCATCTTGCCCTTGTCCACGCGCGCCTGGTAAACGCGCCGGATAGCGCCCAACGCTTTTTGGGCGAGCGCATCATCGACCTCTTTCAAAACCACCGGGATTCCGGAATAACTTATGACTTGAGCGATCTCGGCGCCCATGGCCCCGCCGCCCACCACCGCGGCTTTGTAGATGAACATGTTAAGGCCTCTCCACCACCACGGCGGCGCCCTGCCCCCCGCCGACACATAACGAGGCGAGACCGTATCTTAATTTTCTTTTTTTCATATCGTTTAAAAGGGTCAGCAGTATTCTCGCGCCCGTCATCCCCACCGGGTGCCCGATCGCGATCGCGCCGCCGTTCACGTTCATGAGATTCCTGTCAAGCCCCAGCACCTTTTCACAAGCGATTACCTGAGCGGCAAACGCCTCATTGAGCTCAACGAGCTGGATGTCCTTGAGTGAAAGCCCCGCTTTTTTGAGCGCCAGAGGGATGGCGACCGTAGGCCCGATCCCCATGCGTTCGGGCTCCACTCCTCCAAAGGCATAGGCGCGTATCACCCCAAGCGGCTCATTAAATTTTAATTCCCGCGCTTTTTTCCCGGACATGACAAGAAGCGCCGCGGCGCCGTCGGCGATGGCGCAGGAATTTCCGGGCGTGACCGTGCCGTTTTCTTTAAAAGTGGCCGGATAAAGCGCCAGCGTCTCTTCGTTTAAAGCGGGGTTGGGGCCCTCATCCTGAGAGACCACCTCCGGTGGCAGGGCCTTCCCCGCCGCTTTTTTGGCGACGCTCACGGGAATGATTTCTTCTTTGAATTTTCCCTCGCGCGCGGCGCGGAAAGCCCGCTGGTGGCTCATCACCGCATAGCGGTCCTGATCCGCCCGGCTTATCTTGAATTCCTCGGCCAGATTCTCGGCCGTGCGGCCCATGAGCTGACCGCAGACCGGGTCCGTCAGCCCCTCCCACAAAGAATCAATCATCTCGGAACTGCGAAGGCGCTTCCCGAAGCGAAGGTCGCGGCTTAGGTAAGGCTGGCTGGACATGGATTCGGCGCCGCCGATGATCTGCGCGTCGGCGTCCTTGGACAAAACATTCTGGCAGGCGCTCACCACGGCCTGAATGCCGGAGGCGCAGTTTCGCGCCACCGTATATCCGGGAACTTTTTTTGGGATCCCCGCCATGAGCGCGATCACCCGCGCGATATTCGGCGCGTCACTGCTCTGGCCGACACATCCGAAGATCACTTCATCCACTAGAGACGTGTCCAGGCGCGTGCGTTCCAGAAGCGCGCGCACCGCGATCTCGCCCAGGCGCTGGGCCGGCAGATCGCGGAAGGCGCCGCCCAACATGCCTTGCGGCGTTCGCACACCGTCGACAATTACAATTTCACTGTCCAATTTATGCTTCCCCCGCCCTCATTCCGATCTCCCGCCACTACTTCTATCAAATATTCTGAAGAGAAACAAGCGCTTTAACCTTCGAAAGATTTTTTAGCGTCTCTTCCTCGCCTCTTTTTATGAAGGAA
>JAHFFL010000143.1 GCA_023247955.1 Candidatus Omnitrophota bacterium | reverse complement strand
CGCGAGAATCCGTATTTTTCGCCGGGTACCGGCAAGTCTTCCGCGTGTTCCGAGGTCACGAGCAAAAACACGCCTTTGTTCGGGCCGCCCTTGTGCAGTTGTCCGGTGGAATGCAGGTAGCGCGGGCCGATCCCGACGGTAGCCGCGAGCTTCGTGCGCTTTCTTATTTCTTCCTGAAGACGCGTCAAAATTTTCCTCAAAGCAGGCCGGTCCGGAAGAAAAGCCAGGATGGCCGCATAATCTCCCGCCTCGACATTTTCCCAGAATGCGGCAAGATTCTTCTCCGAAGTCTTTACTGGAATTTCCTTTCCGGCCCCCGATGCTTCGAGAAGCGACTTGGTCCGCTCCTTTGCGGATTGTACGTCCGGCTGGTCAAACGCGTTGATCTTCAGCAGCGCGCAAGCGATAGCGGTCGCCATTTCCCAGCGGAAAAACTCCGCCCCCAAATCCCATTTTTCCCGGATCCGGTAACGCAGCACCGGATGCCCGGCACCTTCAAGTTCGGCGAGTTTCTTCTCAAGCGATTCGTTTTCAACGCCCTTTTCCGCGTCCGAGAGCAGCGCGACGAAGAAACGGTCGTTGCCGTATACGCCGACAGGCCCGAACGGCTCCCGGACAACCGGGATAATCCCCGCGTCTTCTTTGCCGCTGCTTTCGGCAACAAGCTGTTCGGCCCAGTCCGCGAAAGACTCCAGTGAGGGTGAAGTAAGAATCGTGAGTTTGTCACGGCCTTCTTCCGCGAGAACGGCCATTCCAACGCCGAGAGAGATAGCCGCATTCTCACGGATCGGAACGGCGGCCGAGACCTGCTCCATCATGTCCTGGGCACTCTCCAGCACCTTTTCCACGTCCACGCCGAGAAGCCCTGCCGGAAACAGGCCAAAATAGGTCAAGGCCGAGAAACGGCCGCCGACGTCCGACTGGGCGAGAAAGATTTTCCGGAAACGATGCTTCTTGGCCAGCGCCTCAAGCGGCGTGCCCGGATCGGTGATCGCGATAAAGTGGCCGCCGGCCTCATCTCCTTTCCGGTTGTGGATTTTGTCGTAGAAATATTTGAAGAATGAGAGAAGTTCTATCGTGCCGCCTGATTTGCTTGAGACGATGAAAAGCGTTTTTTCCAGCTCTATCTTTTTTTCGGTGTCCAACACCTGGAGGGGGTCGGTGCTGTCTAGGACTATCCATTCCGGATAACCTTCCGCCCTGCCGAAAATATTTTGAAACACCGCGGGCGCGAGACTTGAGCCGCCCATGCCCAAAAGCACCACGTGTAGGAAACCGGCTTTTCTGATTTCGGAGACCACTGACTTAATATCGCCGACAAACTCTTTGGACTGCCGCGGAGCGACAAGCCATCCGAGCCGCACCTTGATTTCCTTCTGCCCCTCCGGGTCACCGGTCCACAAGGAGGCCTCTCTGGCCCAAATCCTTTTGACCAGGGACTGCTTCGCGACACGCTCTATCCACTCGTTCAACGTGTCTTGATCATTGCCCCAGAATTCCTGCGGGCGATAACGGTTCTCACTCATGTTTTCTTGCTTGAATCACATCGATGATCTTCGTGTAAGAATCGCTGAAAGACTGGATGCCCGCTTTCTCCAACTCTTGTGTGACTTTTTCAAGATCAATCCCGATGGCTTCCAGCTTTGCCAGGGTCTCATGGGCCTCGCGCATCCCGTTTTTCAAACGCGATCGGGCGACGCCGTGGTTCCGGAAGGCCTCCAGCGTCGCCGGAGGAATCGTGTCCACCGTGTACGGTCCCATCAACGCCTCGACGTAAAGCACGTCGCTGTAGCGCGGGTTCTTTACGCCCGTGCTCGCCCAAAGCGGCCGCTGGAACTGGGCATTTTGGGATTTCAACTCCGTAAAGCGAGGGCTTAAAAATGTTTGCTCGAAGGCGTCATAGGCAACTTTGGAGTTCGCGATCGCGGCCTTTCCCAACAACGTCTGTAATTCTTTTTTTCGCGCGGCTTCGCCGGCTGTTGCGATTTTTTCCTCGAGCAACTTGTCAACGACGGTATCGACGCGGCTCACAAAAAAGCTGGCCACCGAGGCAATGCCGGACGCCGGCTGGCCGCTGTGGGTCCTCTCCTCAAGCCCTCTGAGATACGCCTGCATCACCTCGCGGTATCTTTCCACTGAGAAGATCAGCGTGATGTTCACGTTGATCCCATCGACAATCAGGCGACGCACCGCCGGGATCCCCTCGCGCGTCGCGGGGACTTTGATCATGACGTTTTTACGGCCCACGAGCCGCCAAAGCTCCCTGGCCTCTTGCACTGTGGCGTCGGTGTCATAAGCCAAAAGTGGGCTCACCTCAATCGACACAAAACCGTCACCGCCCTTGGTCTCCTGATACACCGAAGAAAAAAGATCGGCCACGTCCTGTACGGCCTTGACCGCCAGCGTGCGGTAAATTTCCCCCGCCGAGCGGGCGCCTAAAAGACCGGAGAGCTCCCCGTCATACTCACCGGTCAATAAGGACTTCTCAAAAATCGTGGGATTGGTCGTGGCCCCGCGTATGCCGTCTTCGTGGATCATCGCCTCAAACTCTTTTTGGGAAACCAGACCGTCATACCAGATGCTTTGACCACACCTCAACGCTTGCTTCACAGGATTTTCTGTTGCGGTTTTCATTAGCGTAATCTCTCGATCATCCATGTGGCCACCCGTGGCGGGGTTTCCGCCTTCACTATTTCCGACTTAACAGTTTCCTCAACTCCGCCACTTCTGTGACCGGCAATTCGCAGGCGTAGTTGTGACATACATACGCCGCGGGCTTGCCTTTGACGGGCAAGTATCCTTTTAAATACGGCGCGAGGGCTTCGATCCGCTCACCGGCCTTGCCCGGCTTATGAAGCATGATAATTTTATTGGGAAAAAATCGCAAATGAATTTCTTTGAGCATGGACCGGACAACCGCATCGCCGGCGTCGCCGGCGATCACGATCTCGGCAGAAGGGCCTAGAGAATAATCCAGCGCCATCAAAAACTGGGGGTAGGCCGTTGGTTCCGCAGCTATCGCGGTGGAAAAGGCCCGAATGGTCTTGTCGGCATACTCCCGGAAACGGCTGTCCGCCGTGAAACGGTCAAGACGCAGGAGATCCAGCGCCGCTACCGAGTTGCCTGAAGGCATCGCACCGTCATAAAGCTCTTTGGGTCTGGCGATAAGCGTTTCGGCGTCTTGGGCTGTGAGAAAAAATCCGCCGTGATCGCTATCCCAAAAAAGACGGATCATCTCATCGGTCGCGTCGCGCGCCTCCTCAAGCCATCGCTCGTCAAAAGTCGCTTGATACAGCTCGAGACACCCCTGAATAAAAAACGAATAATCGCTCAAGTTTCCGTGGATCGCGGCGTCGCCGTCGCGCCAGCGGTGAAGCAACCGCCCTTGCGGATCCTTCATGCGTGCCAAGATAAAACCCTCGGCTCTCGCGGCGGAATCGATGTAACGCGGCTCATCCAGC
>JAHFFL010000142.1 GCA_023247955.1 Candidatus Omnitrophota bacterium | reverse complement strand
AGAAAAACCGAAAGCGTGCCCCAGGTTTCCCGCCGGGCCGGGCCCCGAGCCGCTCGGCGACTTCCCACTGTACCGTCAGCACCGCCTCGGCAATACGGCGTCTTTGCGCCACGAGCCACTGCAGGAGTGGACTTGTGATGTTGTAAGGGATGTTTCCGACGACCTTGATGGGAACGGATAAATTGAAGTCTTTTTCCAAATCCGTTTCCAGCACGTCGCGCTCCGCCAGCGTGAACGCGGCGCCCTTGAAATAACCGCGCAAGAATTTCGCGTAAAGCGGGTCTTTTTCCACCGCGATCACCACCGCTTCTTTCTTCAACAAAAACCGCGTCAAAAACCCGAGCCCCGGGCCTATCTCGAGGACCTTCTCCCTCTTTTCGGGCGCCAACGCGTCCGCGATAAACGCGAGCTCTTTTTCCCGGACCATGAAATTTTGTCCGAGTTTTTTCCGCGGAGCAGCGCTTAGGCGAAACAGGAAATTTTTAGCTTCTTGAGCAAGTCCCGGCATTTTTCTTTCTGTTTCCGGCAATAAGACAGGCGAGCTTCAGGGCCTCGATCATTGAGCCGGGATCGGCTTTGAACGCACGCGCGATGTCGTAGGCGGTCCCGTGGTCCGGAGAGGTCCTGACAAAAGGAAGGCCGAGCGTGATGTTGACGCCTGCGCCGCGCGAAATCATCTTGAGAGGAATAAGACCCTGGTCATGCGTCATGCAGATCTCGGCGTCATAACGGCCCCGATAAGCGTCGTAAAAGAGTACGTCCGGCGACAACGGCCCGACAATGACGGCGTCTGTTTTTTTCCGGGCGGCCCGCACCGCCGGCGCAATCACGCGCAGCTCTTCTTTGCCGATATGGCCTTTTTCGCCCGCGTGCGGATTAAGGCCGCAGACGGCAAGCCGCGGACAGCGGATGCCAAAGCTCGCGCGCAGTTCTCGGTCCGTCGTCAAAATCGTCTCCTCCACCCTTTGTCGCGTGATTTGTTTCGGCACGTCCTTGATCGGCGTGTGACGCGTCACGAGCGCCACGCGCAGCGGGCCGCCGACCAGCATCATTTCACAGTGTTTGGCTCCCGACAGCCCTGCGAGAAACTCGGTATGGCCCGGAATATCAAAACCGGCCTCCTGAAGGCCGGCCTTGTTGATCGGCGGGGTCACGATCGCATCGACAAGTCGCCGCATCGCGAGCTTCACCGCGAGCTCAATCGAGTGCACCGCAAGCGCAGTCTGTTTTTTTTCGGAGCGGCCGCGGATAATTTTTCCGGGAAACTTTTGGTCAAAAAAACACGGGATAAAATCGCCGGACGGTATCGCCCGGAGATCCAGGACATCCCGAAAGACCTGTTTGATTTTCAGCTTTTTCGACAACGCTTCAAAAAAAGCGGCCGGGCCCAGCAGTAACGGATGAAATTTCAGAGAACGGCGCGTAACGGCGAGTGCCTTCAGCGCCACTTCAGGCCCGATGCCGGCAGGGTCCCCCACGGTAATTACTACTCGGATTTTTTTCAAGAGGGATTTCCCTTTAAAGCTCGACGGGGTCGTTAGCGAATGGAGATGTAAGCGCTCTTCTTTAAGGATTCTATCCAGCTGTCCAGGCGCCATTTCAATTTCTGCTTAAAAAGCTTGTCCTGAATATCCTCGCGGGTTTCGGTGAGCGGCTTGAGAGACGCCGTCTGCTTCTCGACCACCTGGAAGAGATGAAACCCGAGCGAGCTCTTGATCGGTTCGGTATGCTCCCCCTGATTCAGCGAAAAAACGGCGCGATCAATGTCGCCGAGCAGCTGTCCCTTTTCCACCCAGCCCATGTCGCCGCCTTCTTTGGCTTCGCTGCCTTCGGAATAGGCCTTGGCCAATTCTTCAAAAGATTTACCCTCATTCAGCTGCGCGGCCAAAGAGTCCGCGAAGGCCTTTGCGTCTTCCTCCGACCGCGCTCCTTCGCGCACCAGGATTTGCCGGAGTTTGATGCGTTCCCCTTGAGAGAATTCCTCGGAATGGTTCTTGTAGTACTGGCTGATCTCGCCGGGCGAAACCGAGACCCTCGACTTGACCTCGTAAGCCACGAGCCGCTGGGTCATGAGCTGATCCCGAAACCGGTTCCAGAGCTTCTTTTCCGTGAGCCCCTGGTCCTCGATCGCCTTCAGGAAAACCTCCCGCGAGGGAAATTTGTTGCGGACATCGGTCATCATCTCGTCGACTTCGGCGTCGGCGATCACGACCTGCTTTTTTTTGGCTTCACTCAGCACCAGCCGGTCCTCGATGATTTTCTGGAGAAAATCCCTGCGGGCTTCCTTAATCTTGTCCTCGAACTCGGTTCCGGTGTACGTCGTCCGGTACTGGGACACGACCGGCGCCATCATCAGCTGCAGGTCCTGCTCCGTGATGATCTCATCATTCACGACGGCCAGGATCCTCTCCACTACTTCCGCGGCCTCCACGGTATCCACGCGACAGCCTGCCTGCCGGCAGGCAGGGACGAGCGAAAGAAAAAGAAGTAGGAGAAAAAATTGGGCGGCCCTGCGTCCGTTCATTTGACCTCCCCCAGCAGTTCCTTGTGCGAAAGGATAAAGGCGTCCAGCGCCTTGTGATTGACGTCAATCTTGGAATCGCCTTTCAATTTCTTCAAAAGCGCCTTGAATTGCTTTGTCCTTTTCTCGTTCAGCAAACGGTCATGGACTTGCCGTTTGACGGACTGAAAATCCTTGAGCGACGGAGGCACGCGGTCGGTGAGCTTAATCAGATGATAACCGAATGGCGTACGCACAGGATCACTGATCTCGCCTTTCTTCATCCCAAACACCTTGTCCTCAAATTCAGGCACCAACTGGCCTTTTTGGAAAAATCCGATATCGCCGCCGCGGCGGGCCGTCGTGTCCACGGACTTCGCGCGCGCGGTCTCCTCAAAATCCGCCCCTGCGGCGAGTTCGCTCTTGATCTTGGCGGCTTCTCCTTCCGTCTTCACGAGAATATGCGAAGCCCGAAGCATCAGCGGCGTCATGAATTCGTCTTTATGCGTCTCATAGTATCTGAGCGCCTCGTCGGACGAGACCTCCACCTTTTTATCCACTTCTTCCTGGACAAGCTTGGCGACAACAATCCGGCGCTGAGCCACTTCCAAGAGACGCCGGACCTCCGCATCCTTGTCAATCCTGCGGCGCTTGGCCTCTTTCCACAGGTAGTGTTCGGACGCCATGTCCTCAATGAACTCCTGTCTTCGAGTGAGAGCGGTCCGGCGAAGCTCGTTTGGAATGCTCTCGATTTTGAGCTCGAATTCCTTCTCGGTAATCACGCCGCCGTCAAAACGGGCAATCACGGTGTTATCGTCGGTGCGGGCGGAACAGCCGGCGGCGGCCAAGAGAAAAACCAGCGCCAGCCCTTTGAGCAGCAACCAGGGATTTCGGCAACTATTTTTAAAAGTCATTGGTGGATATTACCATAACGACCAGTACCTTGCAATCAACCCCTGGCCGCCCGCGTC
>JAHFFL010000009.1 GCA_023247955.1 Candidatus Omnitrophota bacterium | reverse complement strand
CTCCGATTTCTCCGATCTTCTTTCTTCCAATTCTTTGAATTTTTTCCTCAGAAGTCCAAGTTTGTCCAGGATGGGTTTGCACTTCTCCACACAATGAGCGTAGGGGCTAGCCCCCTCATCCTTTTTGGGTTCTTCCGGCACACGATGCCACGTCGCAGACGCCGGTGGTGCCGGCGGCAGCGAGACAGGGGTCTCTATGACCGGCGGCCCTGGCGTCTCTACCGGAGGCGTCGGCGGATTGGCAACGGTGACGGATTTTCCCGGTATCGGAGGGTTCTCACAACACTTATCCTCCGTCTCGACAAAACCCGCGTGCGCCAAAAATTTCGTGCTGAGAAAATCGGTGGGGACTTTTAATTTGATCAGTTTCGTAGCCGTTTTCTTTATAAGATCCGCCGCGCTCTTCGCGCGTCCCGTCATAAAATCGTAATACCCGCTGAGACTGCGGACCTCCGTAAGGTCGCTGCTGATAATCAAGTCGGCGTCCGCGCATTTTGAAGTGATGGTGCCTTGAAATCCTCCCGGCCACGTCGTTCCGCTCAAGGGAATTGAAAAGCACAGGACCCAAACTCCGTTGCCGTCAGTCACGGTGGTCTGGGGGACAGGCAGGTCATAATCGCTCCCTGAGGCCCCTGTATCTGAATCAACGATGGTGGTGATCGTGACTTTCGCGCCGGGGATCGGTGTCGGAACACCGTTTTTCATGCACCGGACGACTCCCGCCAAAATAATATTATGCGTGGATGGCTTTATGAAATGTCCCATCCCGTAACATGGGAATGAAAACAAAACCTGAAGAAATAGTGAAAAAACCAGCCCGCAGACGGCCCTGTGTTTCATGATTCTCCACCTGAACTGACCAGCCACATCCGGCCGTCGTCCTGAGCCGTGAGGCCTGTGGGATCTTGGGGAAGTTTCTGAATCACAAGACCTCCCTGCGCATCCAGAAGCCCTGAGACCGTGAGGTCCTTTTTGACCTCGACACCAGATTCGACGGTGGTATTTGCCGTCGTCGTGAGATCACCCGCTACGGCGAGTTTGGCGTCGGCTTCGCTTGCCGGCATCCCGACGCCGACCTTGGTATCTGCGTCGGTGGCGAGTACCGTATCGTCGGTGGTTTTGAGCTGTTCATAATCCCCTTCAGGAGAAGAATAAGAGCTTATAACCTCGGTTGGTGATTTTTTACCAGCCGCTTCCAGTGAAGACGAAATCATCAATAACCCTGCCATGAGAAAGAAAAAAAGACGTTTATTCATCATGTCTTGTCCTGCCCTGATTTTGAATAAAACCACACGCTCCCAACAGTTGCGACATCGTCAATGCCGGCGTTTTGAATCTTTAGACCCCCCGCCGCGCGGACAATACCTTCCGCAGTCAGTGATTTGCCTACCGTAAGATCACCGCCGATTAACGCGGGACCTTTGATCCTCACATTTCCCTGTACTGTCAGCTTGGAGGTCGGTCGCTCCGTACCAACACCCACCTTTCCACCTTCAATAGCCAGGCAAGTATCACTTTGGCTCGAAAGAAGCTGGTGTTCCCCCTGAGGCACGGGAAAATAAGCGACGAGTGTCACTCCGTCCTTCGCCAAGGCCTGGCCGGCCGTGCCAAGCAGCAAGGCAAACATCGCTATCCCCGTGAGATTTCTCACGACTCCGTGTATTCTCGCATGGCTTTGACACCGCCGTCTGTTTTAACAAGGGCTTTGGTGGCATGCGTATCGTCTCTTTCCACAAGAACGACGCCGTAAATATCCGGGCTTCTGTAAATTCTTAAAGGTGATTTGGACTTTTCAGCGGCCGGCCACACGGCGATTTTGACGACGCGCCCGTCCTGGGCGAGTCTCAGTCCGATGTCACGATAGGCATTGGGAGGGGGGCCGCCTTGGACATTCGCTTGGCAGGACGGAGAACTTATTCTGTCGTTGTCACAAATCACGGTGACGCTCGCGTAAACGGGACCATCCTTGGAATACTTAGCGGTGACAAACATCGAATCCTTTGAAGCGAAAGAAGGAGTGCCTCCCCAAAAATAAGCGGCGGGACTGCAATTTTTGACGCTCGCGGTCCAGGCCGCTCTTCTCTCATCCGGTGAATCAACCTGCAAACCCGCGCAAGTCACAACCGGCGGTTTGACCGTGACCGTCGGCGGACCGCCGCTACAGCCGCTCACCACCGCATCATCGGACAAATAAACATAGTCCAATTTCACGTGGCTCTTAGCGTCCCTCTTGCCGTCTACTGCGACGTAATACAAAACTCCTTTTTTCGCCTGAAACACGACCACGCTGTACGAAACATCGCTTCCGCAGTTATCGTTGCATCCAAGCGGCACGAGATCGGCGAAAGTAACTTTGGCCGGGTCCCGGGTTTGGCTCGCGTAGACCGCGAGTACTGTATCGAAGTCACTGCCTTCCGTGCTGACCCTGATGCGCTTGTCATCAGTAGACTCCAACACAAACCAGTCGGAACCTCCTCCGATCGTGTCGCAGGGACCACTTTTTTCTTTGGTCGCCCCAAACGCGTTAAACGCCTGCGAACCCGTGAATCCTCTTGCCACCGATCCGCCTTCCGCGCCGGCCCCGGCTTGAAACAAAGGAATAAAGGTTTGCATCGCCCACACCAACCCGACAAAGGTCAAACAACGGCGGCAAACTGCCATATTATCCGGTCTCCCTCATGACTGGGGCACCGCTACTTTCGTATCCAGCCACAGCCGGCCGTTTTCCAACGGAGCGGGATCTGAGTCCCTTTTTTCAATCACAAGGCCTCCCTTGGCGAAAATCACGCCGCTGACCGTCACACTGCGACTCACGCCGGTAGAAGCTTCGATGACGGTATCTCCGGTAGTCCGGAGATCACCTTGTACGGCGAGTTTCGCGTTGGCGTCGGTGGTTCCGATGGCCACGCGGCCTTCGTTCTCTAAAGCAAGCGAAGCGTCGCCCGTGCTCTGCAGTGTTTGGTAGTCTCCGTCAGGAGAAGGCAAGTAAGCGCTGACTTCCGTTTTTTCGGCGGCGAAAAGAAACGTAGCGCTTCCAAAAATCATAAATATTGTTAAAACGCTAAATTTTATCCGACAAATCACCTTGCATCATCCTTTTTCAGCGTTTTTGTTCATCTTTACTCACCAGTTTACATCAATCGTATGAAACTTCAAGCAGAACAAGAAATGAAAACTTGGATCTCGAGGGAGTGCTGCATATTGCGGATGATTTGTGGTATAAATGGAGGAACATTTTGTTCCATGGAGAGATGGCAGAGTGGTCGAATGCGTCCGCCTCGAAAGCGGATGTACCGAAAGGTACCGGAGGTTCGAATCCTCCTCTCTCCGAATTCTTTCGTTTGGGGTGATGAGGATTCGAACAGAGCGCCATGCTTATGAGCTGCGACGGCTAGGAGCAGCGAATGGCGCGAATGCCCGACCCGTAGTCCGCAAAAAGCGGACGAAGGGCGGCGAATCCTCCTCTCTCCGAATTCTTTCGTTTGGGGTGATGAGGACCGGAGGGTTTGATGTCCGAAAATATGGCACAAGGCGTGCGTTGGGACCTGTCTGATCTTTACCGTTCCACCGGCGACCCGGCGCTTGAGGCGGATCTTAAGGACGCGGAAACCCTGGCGCTGGAATTTGAGAAAAAATACCGGCCTTTCTTCGAGTCAAACGGCTCTTCCCCGCTCCCGCTAGCAGGACTCCTGCGCGATTACAAGGAAATCCTCACACGGCTCACCAAGCCCGGGGTGTTTGCTCACCTTTCTTTCGCCGCGAAGACCGACGACCCCGCGCTCGGCGCTTTTCTGCAAAAAATCCAGCACCGGATTACCCAGATTTCCTGTCATTTGCTTTTTTTTGAAGTCAGCTGGGCGCGGTTCGACGAACGCGCGGTAAAAAAGTTTTTGTCCGACTCCGCGATCGCCGGAGACCGCCACTACCTAGAAAAACTGCGCGCACAGGCCCCGCACACGCTCGCCGAAAACGAAGAAAAGATCATGGCGATGAAATCGCTCACCAGCGCCCAGGCCTTCAGCCGGCTCTTTGACGAGGTGGTAAATAAAATAGCGTTCACGGTAGAGATCGGCGGCCGGCGCGTCGAAAAAACGGAAAGTGAAGTCCTGTCGCTCCTGCACTCCAGCGACCGGCCGCAGAGAAAGATGGCCTCCGAAAGTCTGGCCGAGGGACTCAAGTCCCACACCCATCTTCTGACGTACATTTACAACATGATACTCGCCGATCATCGCTTGTCGCTTGAGATCCGCAAATACCCCCACCCGATGGAGCCGCGCAACCTCGCGAATGAGATTGATTTGAAGAGCGTGCTTCATCTGATTGAAAGCGTCAAAGGCGCTTACCCGATCGTGCGTCGCTTTTACCGGCTGAAGGCCAAGCTCCTGGGCCTTGAGAAACTGAGCGATTACGACCGCTACGCGCCTATCGGGGAAGACCGGGAAAAAATTGATTTTAAAACCTGCCGGGAAATCGTGCTCGAGGGCTACCGGGCGTTCTCACCAAAGGCCGCTGAGATCGCCGGCGAGTTTTTTGACAAACGGTGGATAGACGCGGAGATACGCCAAGGCAAGCAAGGCGGCGGATTCTGCTGCCAGACGACGCCGGAACTCCATCCCTACATCCTTGTAAATTACACCGGAAGTTTGCGGGACGTGATGACCGTCGCGCATGAGCTGGGGCACGGACTGCACCAGTTTCTCGCGAGAAAAGTCGGTATCCTCGAGTCGGACGCGCCGCTGACCATGGCCGAGACCGCTTCGGTATTCGGGGAGATGCTTATTTTTGAGAAGCTTTTCGACGATGAAAAAGACCCCCACAAACGTCTGGGCCTCATCTGCGGGAAAATCGACGACAACTTCGCGACCGTGTTTCGGCAGATCGCGATGACCGATTTTGAGCTGGCGGCCCACGGGGCCGGAATCGCCGGGGGCGAGCTTTCAAGCCAAACGCTGGAAAAGCTCTGGGTAAAAACGAGCGCTGAAATGTACGGCGACAGCGTGGAGCTGACCGACAACGCCCGGCACGGGTGGAAATACATCCCCCACTTCATCCACACCCCCTTTTACTGTTACGCCTACGCGTTCGCGCAGCTCTTCGTGCTGTGTCTCTACCAAAAATACAAAGAAGACAAAAACGCTTTTGTCCCGCGCTATTTTGAGATGCTCTCACTCGGCGGATCCAAACGGCCTCACGACATCGCCGGCTTAGCCGGGTTGGATATCGGGCAAAAAGATTTTTGGCGTGCGGGGATAAACTTTCTGGAGACACTGGTCAAACAGGCCGAGACACTGGCCGCGGAACGCAAGCGGTAAAACCGGCCTTAGAACAGGTTCTTCAATAAATTTTTGTAGTCCGGCTTTCCCGAGCCCCCTTCACCCGACGATGACTCTCCCCCTTTGCCTGACCGCTTCTGAAGCAAATCGCTGATCAGTTGCTGCCCTTTCGTGACCGCGATATTGGTCACGATGGCCCGGGTGTCCGGCAATATTCTCAAATGGCTTAAAGTCCCGTCGATCTTCGCCGGGATCTCCAGTTGTCCCTGGGGACTCAAAAAATACTGCGCCTCCGGTACCGCCTGGCAGACCGAATAAGACAATTCGGGTTGCATGCGAATCACCGACTGCCCGTCCACGGCGCCGTCCATGCCAAGCCGCGCTCCGATACCAATCGCAAAATCCTGAGTGGCCGCCTGAATATTATTGAAATAAATTCCGCCACCTTGCATTACAAACGACGCGCTCACCGGCGCAAAGTAAGTGTGCGCGGCGCTCATCCGCTGTTGGTACACCGGCGGCAGGCGCTCCATCAGTGTGTCGCCAAATCCGGGCACAGCCGAAAGACGCCCTAAGACTTCACGCAACAAATTAAAATTCACGAAAACGGCGTTCTTAAGCCCAAGCTCTCCTGTCCCTGAAAGCGTCTGTGTAAACTGGACTCCCCCCCATCCCTGTCCGGCGCCTTTCAGATGAATCGAGAGCTCTCCCTCAAAATGCGACTCCTGCGGTGGTTTGGGGGGCAAAAAAGAAGCCAGTGATAACCGTTCCGCGCGGATCTCAAACGCCGTCGACGGGTTGGTCTCCATGCCGGTGGTCTCCGCAGCGGCAGTCAAGGCGCCCGAGCCGATTCGTGCGTCAAAGCGTGAGATCTTGAACGTGTCCCCCGTGACCTCGCCCCAAGCCTCAACAGCTTCGACCGGATCCTTAAACCCATTGAAATAAAGAAGACCTTTCGTGAGAACGATTTTTGTTTTTGATCCCGTCACGCGCCGCTCGGCAAAAAAAAGCTTTTCGGAATCCACGGACAAGATCCCTTCGGCGCGCCGGATACCGATACTGCCGACCGCCGGAAATGTTTTTGACAAAAGTTCCGTGTTTATCTTCGAAAAATCCGCGCGCAGCCGCAGGCCCTCCAGCTGCACACCGGGATTTTCTCCCAACACCATGATCTTGCCGTGCGCCGAAAAGTTTTGAGAGTCGCCGAAGACAGCAAGGCGGACCTCAAATCTAAACGGCTCGTCCAGGCGTGGATTTTTAAAAACCGCGTCCAAACGGCGCAGCGTGATTTCTCCCACCGGTGAGCTGGTCTCGTCCACAAACCGTATCTCGGCGCCTTCCACCCTCAGCATCCCCACTGAAAACGGCTCGGAGGATGCTTCGCCGCGCGGAGAAGACGGAGCCGGCGCCGAAGAAGCGGCCGGCAGACTTTTTTCGCTTTCTATTTTTTCGGAAAAAATCTCCCACTGACCTCCCACATTTTTTGTCAAACGCAGGCGCGGGTGAAGAGCGGACACCGAGGATATTCTTATCTTTTTTTGCAGAAGCGGGAGAATCTCAAACGCGACACGGAGACGCTCAAGCGACAAGACCGGGGTCCGGTCTTTACTTTCGGAAGGCGGATACACCGAAAATCCCACAAGCTCCACCGCCGGGCCCTCCCATTCCCAGCGGAGGGCGATCCTTTCTATCCCGACAGGATACCCCAGGTAATTTTGCAGATGCTCTTTGGCCAGAGGAAGATAACGGTTGGCGTCAAATGTCAAAAGAAACACGGCCGCAGCAAGAAATATGGCCGCGGCGGCTAGACCCAAAAAGAAAAGAAGCTTCTTCATTGCTTCATATTTCTTCGATTTTCAGGAGATTATCCTTGGAAATTTTAATCTGGCCTTGGCCGTTGCTGAGCTTGAGCCGTACGATAAGCGCATCGCCGGTCTCTTCCTCGACGACGCCCTGGATCACACCTCCGGACTTGAGATAAAACTCTTGCAAAGGCGGGACCTTCTCGGGAACCGGGGTCACCGCCTGCGTTTCAAAAGTAGGTGTTGGATTCATGGCGGGCGGCTCAGAAACCTGTGGAGCCGCCAACTCACTTTTTTTTAATTCACCGATGGCCCTCGCAAACGCGCCTTCAAAAAGATGCCCGAAGTTAAGAAAGACAATCACCAATGTGAAAAAAGCGATCGCGCCGCTTGCGGCGACCCAAGCGACTCTTTCGCCCGTGATATTTCTGTATCGGGTGATCCTGCTGCGGCCGCTGCGTTTGGCAAAATACATCGCGCGGTCCGCTTTTTCAAAGACGTCTTCCCAGGTCTGGCCGTCATCCGGATAACAGGCGATTCCCGCGCTGAAGCTCACCTTGATCGGGCATCCCTTATAGTCGAACGGCTTGACCTTCAAGCTTTCCTTGAGGCCCAACGCCAAAGGATAGACTTCATCGGCGCTCTTCCCCGGAAACGCCATGATAAACTCGTCTCCGCCGAAACGGATGGGGATATTTTGAAAGTCGTCCAGATGGATACGGAGGGCTTCCCCGAAGTATTTCAGGACATCGTCCCCAAAAAAATGGCCGTATTTATCATTGAAAGATTTGAAATGGTCGATATCCGCCACCAACAAAGAAAACTTTTTTTGGCCGGCCTTGCAGTCCTCCTCGAGCTCTCTTAAGATATCACTCATGTCCTCACGGCCATAGCAGCTGGTGAGGTAGTCTTTTTTTGCGTGATCCAGACGGTTCATCGGTCCTCTGTGTGGGTAAGACTTGTGCTGCCTCGGGTAAATCAAATCTTAGGTTACGTTTTTTACCCTAGAAAATCAATTAAAAAGCCCCGCAATCCTTCGAGTGAGCCCGGATGGTCTCCAGCATCTGGGGATTTTCCGGCGGGACCTTAGCGGACGCTTCTCTGAAAAATTCTTCCGCTCGGCTGCGCTCCTTCAGCCGGCAATAGGCCAACCCCGCCGTATCGAGAATATCGAAGTTTCTCAGCGCGCCTTTTTGGAAAGCACGTTCCACCACCTTGGCCGCCTCGGAGGGATTTCCCTGCTCCAGATAAATCCACGCCAGGTTGTTGCTCACCTCGCCCCAGCTCGCCTTCTTTTGCAAAAGCTCCGAGTAAATCGTCTTGGCTTCCTCAAAACGCCTTTTTTTCATATAAATATTCGCGAGATTGAACCGGACCACATCGTTCGGGCCGCCGTCTTCCAGCGCCTGCCGGTAACGGTCTTCCGCCAGATCCAGCTGTCCGTTTTTCTCAAAGAAGAACGCCAGACGCGCCGCCTCGTCAGCCCCGAGTGTCCAGTCGACGCGCTCGGCGGGACAAACCAGGAGACACCAGCGCCCTGCAGGTTTTGATCTTTTCCGGAACTCTTCATAAGCGATCGCGTGTGTGTCCGCTTCTCCGGTATTCGCATAAAAAATCCCGCCTTTATCGTTAAAACCCTTAAGCACGACGAAGTGATACCTCTCAAACCACCAAACGCCCGTATAAAGCATGATAATTGGAGGAATTTTTTTTCGTATCCACGTCTTGAGTTCTTCTTCGTCGGACTCCCGGATTTCCGTCCAGAAACCATGCTCGCCCGCATACTGGGCCAACATGAAGTTGAGAATCCCGCGCATACCGGGTTTATAAAGGGCTCGGGTAATTTCATCGGCCGAGACGTCCCGCCTCCAATAGTTCATTACGGACGCCAGCGACGCCGGCCCGCACTGATAAGCACTCTGCGCCACGGGAAGCGCGTCGTTTATGTAGAAAACCTTATCGCCGAAAGGGCCGGAAGGCGGCAGGACAGAAACGGTATGGAAGGTGGCGCAGCCGGGCAAAAAAATCGCGCAGGACAACAAGGCTACCCTCATCGTCCCGCTCAATTTTATTTTACTTCGTATCTTTTATCTCAATGGTTTTATTCGAAAGCTTGAGTATCACGATCACTAGGAGCGTGATCACAAGAAGCGCGATGACGACGGCAAGCCCGTCTCCGGCCGCTTTGACTTGGTCGGCCTTATCGGCCACAAGACCCAGCTGCCGGTCGTCCAGCTTTGAAAGCCCGGACTTGAGCTCTTTTTGATCGATCCCCATCATGACCAGATGCGCCCTGGCCTCAGGCCGCGAGAGCACCCCCATGATTTTATGAATCTGGGCATCGCGGACGGCGGCGCCGCTAAAAACAGAAACAGAATCGCTGGGCATCGCCAGCGCCTGGGAAGGCGGCACACTGATGAAAGTAGCCCAACACGCGAGCAAAAAAACGAATTTACGGTTCAGCAAGAAGTCTCTCATTCTCCCTCCTCCGTTGTGTTTTCATTCTCCCACTTTCGATTATAAAAAGCAATAATTCGGAGAGACTGGGATTCGAACCCAGGGACCCGTTTTACCAGGTCAACCACTTAGCAGGCGGTTGCATTCGGCCTCTCTGCCATCTCTCCAAAAATCTGTCAGCCGGCTCTCAAAACCTGCGGTCGCTCCGCCTGTTTTTCGGCCTCGGTCTCCTTTTGTTTCTTTTTTTCCTCCGCTGTAATCGCGCGTCTCACCGCGGGATCAAGCTTGACCGTCTCCTCCAAGCGCTCGAGGCGCGCTTCTATTCTGTCGAGTGCCTTCTGGAGGTGTTTTTCGAGTTTCTCAAATTTTAAGTAAATATAAGAGTCCATCTCGATCGGCCCTTCCGCGTGCCCTATTTTCTCGATCGGCCTGTCCTTCGCGACTTTAAAGATATGATTCTCAGGAGTAGCGACCACCTTCGTCGACTCGCTCTCGTTGATCGTCTTCTCCGTCGCCGGCTCCGGTCGAATCAGCTCTTTCTGCTTTTCAGTCAACGAAAGCTCCGCAAAAGCGACGGACCATGTGAAAGACAAAAATATTCCCGGCAAAAGAACTCGAATAAAAAATTTTATTTTTGTCATGACTTTTCCTATCGTTCAAACGCAAATTCTCGGAAGGGGTAGGATTCGAACCCACGATGCCTTTCGGCATAACGGTTTTCAAGACCGCCGCATTAGACCACTCTGCCACCCTTCCTTATTTCTTAATCACCGTCAGCCCACCCAGATAAGACCGCAGCGGCTCAGGCACCCGCACCGAGCCGTCCGCGTTTTGGTAATTTTCAAAAATGGCCACGAGGAGTCTCGGGAATGCGAGACCCGAGCCGTTTAGCGTGTGGACAAATTCGGATTTCGCCGATCCCTTGCGCTTGAAGCGGATATTGGCGCGGCGCGCCTGAAAATCCTCAAAGTTGCTGACCGAGGAGACCTCCAGCCAGCGCCCCAGTCCCGGCGCCGAGACCTCGATATCGTAGCATTTGGCCGCGGCAAAGCCCAGGTCGCCGCTGCAAAGCTGCATCACGCGGTACGGCAGGTCCAGACACTCGAGTATTTTCTCGGCGTCTTTCAGGAGCGTCTCGTGTTCTTTGTAGGAGTCTTCGGGCCTTGTGAATTTCACAAGCTCGACTTTGTCGAACTGGTGGACGCGCACCAGACCCTTCGTGTCCTTCCCGTACGAGCCCGCCTCCCTTCGGAAACAAGGCGTGTACGCGGTGTACTTGAGCGGCAAGTCCTCTTCCGCGAGCACCTCATCGCGGTGAAGATTGGTCAGAGGCACTTCGGCTGTCGGAATCAAAAAAAGATCGTCGTCCTTCAGCCGGTACATGTCTTCCTCAAACTTGGGCAGTTGGCCTGTCCCGGTCATGGTCTGGCGATTGACCAGCGACGGCGTCCAAAACTCCGTGTAACCGTGTTCCCGCGTGTGCACATCGAGCATCCACTGGACCAACGCGCGCACGAGCCCTGCCCCCGCCCCGCGAAACAGCGCAAAACCGCTCCCCGAAATCTTCGCGGCCCTCGCAAAATCCAAAAGGCCCAGCGCCTGGCCAATCTCGGTGTGTTCTTTCGGCTTGAAATCAAATTTCTTCGGCTTGCCCCAGCTTGAGACTTCGGTATTCTGGCTGCCGTCCGCGCCCGGTTTCACCGACGCATGCGGCAGATTCGGGATCACCAGCAGCGTCTCCCGAACCTCGAGATCCAGTTTTTCCCCTTTGAGCTCAAGGTCCTTGATCTTCTGGGAGACAAACTTCATGGACTCGATTTCGGGCTTGGCGTCCTTTTTTTCTTTCAAAAGGAGCGAAATCCTGTCGTTGGCCTTGTTGCGCTCCGAGCGAAGCGCCTCGACCTCCTGGAGCGCGGCCCGACGCTCGGCGTCAAGCTTCAAAATAGCGCCGAAATCGAGCTTGGGGGCCCGGATTTTTAGCGCTTCGGCAATTTTTTCCTTATTTTCCCGAATGAATGAGAGGTCCAGCATGGCGAGAATTATAGCTTAAAAGCCCGAGAGCCGCAACGAATGAGGAAAATTGGTGAGCCGGGAGAGTCTCGGCGCCCTGCGCTGCGCAGTCCAATGCCTCCGGCATCGGCTGTGCTCGCTCCGGGTCGGCCATTCGCGCCACGGAATGAATTGCGACGACACTCTGGTGTGTCGTCGCTTATAACTGCGGGCCGTGGCGCTCTCTTCGAGACTCTCTAGACAGAGTATGTTTTCTGTCGGAGGGGCTTAGCTACAAGGCGCGAAAAAACGAGTGCGGAGGCGTACTGGAAAGTACGCCGCACAAACGAGTGACTGAGCAACGCCGTAGATGAGCCCCTCCGACGAAAAACATGAGCCGGGAGAGTCTCGAACTCTCGACACCTGCCTTAAAAGGGCAGTGCTCTACCAACTGAGCTACCGGCTCAAATCTTTTAGAATTTTCTTTAACCTTGGGTCAGATCTTTTTCCTTCGAGGACTGCACTTGGTCAATCATCTGGATGTACTTGTCGGTAAGCTTTTGAATCCCGTCCATGGTCGTGGTCCTGTCATCCTCGGTGATGGCCTTGTCTTTTTCCAGCTGTTTGGCGCGGTCGTTGGCATCTCGGCGGATCGAGCGCGCGGACACGCGGCCTTCCTCGGCGACTTTGTGGACGATCTTCACCAACTCTTCCCGCCGCTCGCGGGTCAGCGGCGGCACGGCGAGCTTGACCTGCTTACCGTCAATCACCGGCGCTATCCCCAGATCCGATTCGCCGATGGCCTTTTCGACGGCCTTCAGCGCCGACGCGTCCCAGGGGCCGATCACGATAAGCCGCGGCTCAGGAATCGTGATGTTCGCCAGCTGTCTGAGCGGCGTAGACGCGCCGTAATAGTCCACGCGAATGTTCTCGACCATGCCCGCGTTGGCGCGGCCGGTGCGCACGGACGACAGCTGATGATTGATCGCCTCGAGCATCTTCTTCATCTTGTCTTCGGTTTCTTTGAGGACTATCTGGGAACTCATTTTAGTTCGAGACGATGGTTCCTATGTTTTCACCACTGACGACGCGGCGGATATTGCCGTGTTTCAAGAGATCGAATACCACGATGGGCAGATGATTATCCATGCAGAGACTGATGGCCGTCGCGTCCATGACCTTGAGCCCCTTTTTCAAAACGTCGATGTAGCGGATTTTATTGAAGCGCTTGGCGTTTTTGTTTTTCTTGGGGTCTTCCGAGTAGACGCCGTCCACCTTCGTCGCCTTTAAAATCACCTCGGCGCCGAGCTCGATCGCGCGAAGCGCGGCCGTCGTATCGGTGGTGAAATAAGGATTTCCGGTCCCCCCGGCGAGAATCACGATGCGCCCCTTTTCCAAATGCCGCATCGCGCGGCGGCGGATATAGGGCTCGGCAAGCGCGTTCATGTTGATCGCAGTCTGCACGCGGGTAAAAGCGCCTTTTCTCTCGAGCGCGTCCTGCAGCGCCATCGCATTGATCACGGTGGCGAGCATCCCCATGTAGTCGGCGGTAGAGCGGTCCATGCCGCGCGAGGAGGCCTCGAGACCACGGAAGATATTGCCCCCGCCGATCACGACGGCCAGCTCGACACCCATGTTTTTGACTTCTTTAAGCTGCTGCGCGATGGACTCGACGACCTGGGGATCGATGCCGTAGTGCAGGCTACCTTGCAGGGCCTCGCCGCTCAGCTTCAGCAAAACTCTCTTATAGCTTTTCGCCTTTTTCATCAGTCGGCCGCGGCCGTCTCCCCGAGCTGGAAGCGCACAAAACCTTTGACTTTTATCGTACCGCCGGTCTTCTTTCCGGCCTCATCCAAAACCTGCTGTACGGAAACACCGTCGTCTTTGATAAAGGGCTGCTCCAGCAAACAGCTCGCCTTGTAAAACTTATCCAGCTTTCCCTGTACGATTTTCTCAGTGATAGTTGCAGGCTTGCCCTTTACCTCTTCTTTGAAAATGGCCTTTTCGCGCTCGACCGTCACCGCGGAAACCTCGGCCCTCGTCACCGCAATCGGATTGGAAGCGGCGATCTGCATCGCGATATGCTTCCCGCATTCTTCCAGCACCGGCGGGCGTCCCGGCTTGTCCGAGACCAACTCCACGAGCACGCCGAGTTTGCGGTTGGAATGAATATAGGTAAAAAGAGCGCCTCCGCTACTTTCAATGACTTTCGCACGACGCACGACTATCTTCTCCCCGATTTTTCCCGAAAGCTCGCCGATGCGCTGTTCTATTTTTACGGAACGAATGGCCGCTTCGCCGCCGGCGAGAACCTCGTCCAAGGCCAACGCGACCAGTGCCTTAAAATCGTCAGTACGGGCCACAAAATCCGTCTCGCAGTTGGCCTCGAGGAGTGCGGCCTTTTGCCCGGCCACTTTGGAAACAACCAGCCCTTCTTTGGCTTCACGGCCGGCGCGATTGGTGGCTTTCGCGATACCCTTCTTGCGCAAAAAATCAACGGCCTTTTCCAAATCTCCGGCCGTAGAGTCAAGCGCGGCTTTGCAGTCCATCATGCCGGCGCCGGTCCTGTCCCGAAGTTCTTTCACCAAATCAACGGACACCGCCATCACGCTTCGTCCCTAGTCTTCCTTCTTTGCTTCGGCGGCCGCGACTTCCTGAATAGACTCTTCACCGGCGGCCTTGGCGCCGCTGCGGTTTACTTTCTGCAAACCTTCCACGACGCTGTCGACCACAATGCCCGTCAAAAGTTTGATCGAGCGTATCGCGTCGTCG
>JAHFFL010000141.1 GCA_023247955.1 Candidatus Omnitrophota bacterium | reverse complement strand
GACGCGTAACCAAACCTCGACGTGCTGAGCATCGTCGTCAGTATCCTTGTCATCGGCACCTCGGTATGATACCCGGGACCGCCACCTGTCGTCGCGATGATAATGTCGTAGATCTGCATCGTCCCGAGTATCGTCAAGATGGACACGAGGATAAACACGGGGATCATCAGCGGCACCGTGATACTTTTGAAAACCACCCAGGAATTGGCGCCGTCGACGCGGGCGGCCTCGTACAATTCCCTTGGAATGCTCTGGAGCCCCGCCAGCAGAATAATGAAGCCCCACCCGAAACCTTTCCACATGTGAATGACCGACACCGCCGCCAGCGCCGTGTGGCTGTCCGAAAGCCAGGACCGCGCCAGATCGCCGAGCCCGATAAAAGCCAGAAAGTGATTCAGCAGGCCGTAATTGCCGTCGTAGATCCAGTTCCAGATGAGCCCGACGACAATCCCGGAGAGCACCGGCGGAAGGTAAAAAATCACGCGGTAAATATTCCCGCCGCGGATGTCCTTGTCGCAGAGCAGCGCCAGGAAAAGCGCCAGGGAGTTTTGCACCGTGAGCGCCAAGAGCGTCACAAAAAAGGCGTTCTTCATCGACGACCAAAATACCGGATTGTCCATGAAGAGGTCTTTGAAGTTGGCGAGCCACACGAGACTCATGGTCGGGGAAATCCCGTCCCAGTCGGTGACGGACAATTGAAAGACCTTGATGAACGGGTAGAGACTGAACGTGAGAAAAAACAGCAGCGCGGGGGCGATAAAAAAATAATTCCCGGCAAAATTACGGATTTTTTGAAAATCCACGCGTCAGCGCCTCATTTCCTTCTGCTTGAGTTTCTCCACTTCCTTCGCGACCTCTTCCGGAGTCTTTTCGCCGATCAGAATCGATTGGATGCCCTTGTCGAAGGCCTCCGAGACCGCCGGCTTCTCGTGCACGGGGAAAATATTCGGGTGGGTTGCATTCTCGATGTCGTCGGCAAACTCGCTCAAGACGGGAGCTATCTTGTCCAGATGACCTCTCGTCGACGGTAAATTTTGGGTCTGGTTGGCCAGATAAATCTGCTGGGTATCGGCCGTCAGCCATTTCAAAAACCGGACGGCCGCTTCGCGATTGGGCGACTGATGGTTGACTACAAAAGAAGAACCCGCGCCTCCCCAAATCCTCATCGGGTGCCGGTCCGTCAACACCGGCGGCAACAGGGCGCCGTACTCCAGCGAAGGATTCATTCCCTTATATACGTTCACGCACCACGAGCCGTTGAATGCATAAGCGGCCCTCTCGTTGGCAAACGTCTGCTCGGCGGTCTTATTGACCATCGTGACCGCGCCGTCGACCAATATCTTTTCCTCGGTCATTTGCTTAAAAAGCGACAAGACACGCACCCAGTCCGGATCCGTGTACGGCAGCTCGCCTTTATAGGTCTTAAAGACCCTGTCCTCCCCCATCCAGTTCATCGCGTAGTTCGAGGCCAACGCGTCAATCATCCAAATCTCGCCGAATCCGCTGACCAGACAGGGGATTCCCTTGTCGTTTAAAATACGGCAGTGGCGGATAAATTCGTCCCAGTTTTTGGGCGGGGCGGCAGGATCAAGACCCGCTTTGGCATAAAGCTTTTTATTGTAAACGAGTTGAATCGTCGCGACGTCCAGAGGCGCGCCGTAAATGCCAGGCGCTACCCCGTACTCATTGCCGGGAAGGAACTCATTGACCGCGAGCGCCTGCGGGTAGAAGGAACTCTTCCACGACAAGCCGTTCTCCTCAAGCGCCGGAGTCAAATCCTCCACATAACCCGACCGAATGAAGCTCGCAAAATCCCTCTTCTCTCCGAGAACGCCGTAAATACCCGGCAACGTGTTGGTCTGCGCGGAGGCCTTGACTCTTTGCGCGTAGGCCTCGGAAGGGGCGAAAAGCTCAAACTTCACCTTCACGCCGGTTTCCTGTTCGTACTGTTTGGCGAGTTCCTGAAAAGCATCCTCACGATCGGACATCCAATGCCACACGGTGAGCGCGTTGGAGTCCTGCCGTTCGGCGGAGCAGGCGGCGAGAAAAAGCGCCAGAAGAAGAACTATAAAATTCCTGGGAAATGGCCTCAATCTAAAAATCTTTTTAAAAGTGTTGAGGGGTATGCTAACAAACCACTTCCTAAAAGTCAATTTTTAGTTTCCTTCATCACGGTTTGTTTCCGATACAATCTTCCTAATTTTATCATGAATCCCCAGACGTCCGATTTCCTCAAGAGAACACGGCAGAAGAAGCGTCCAGTTCCTGTCGTTCACGGTGCCGGGGATGTTGATGCGGCGGCGGGTGAATGTCATCCGCTTGGACTGATCGAGCGACAGCCAGTCCTGTAAAAGCTGAATACTAAAAACCGATGCCGACCGGTTGACATGGCGAAGCGCCGCTTCGACAAACGCGGGCGTGCATTTCCGACCGGGCTTTCCCGGCAAACCAAGCGCGCGCCAAAACAAAACCCTTTCGGCGGTATCGCACTCCGACTGCCACCAGGCGCAAAGCGCGCTCAAGTCATGCGTGGAAATCACGGCCATGGAATTGGGGCGATAATCCTCCGGGCTCCTAAATCCCTCGTCCGTTTTAGTCCATCGCTGTACCTCAGTGCCTGGCACCGAAAATTTTTTAAGCACTGAGGGAGAGCAGGTCGGCACCGTGCCCAAGTCCTCGGCGCAGGGAAGCATTTCGGTATTTTTTAAAATCACCGACAGGATTTGGCGTCCTTGTTTTTTCCATAAGGTTTCGTCGGGCGGGTCAAAAACACCCTTGTCGGCCTGTTCGTGAAGCGGGACAGTCCACACGCGAAAGAGCCCTACAAAATGGTCGACGCGAAACAAGTCGTAAAAATTTCCGGCGTAGCGGATCTTTTGAATGAGGTACGCGTAGCGGTCCGAGCCGATTTTGTCCCACCGGTAAGGAGGCATCCCCCATTTCTGGCCCTTCGCGAACATCCGATCGGGAGGGGCGCCGGCCGCCAGGTCCAACTTGAAATACTCAGGGTGTGCCCAAACGTCGGCGCTGT
This sequence comes from Candidatus Omnitrophota bacterium, assembly GCA_023247955.1. Classification (GTDB taxonomy): domain Bacteria; phylum Omnitrophota; class Gorgyraeia; order 2-02-FULL-51-18; family 2-02-FULL-51-18; genus JACPAX01. Next base: position 452 of record JAHFFL010000141.1, on the reverse strand, counting down.
CGCGCGACACCAAAAACGGAAGGTCCCCCATCAGAAGCACCCGTCGGGACCGCAGACGCCGTTTGACTTCCTCCAGCTGGATAAACGATTGCCACTGCAGCCACTGAAAAAATTCGATCCGCTCGGCGCTCTCCTTTTCAAGACGTGAAATGGTCTCTCGGCTCCGGATCCCAAATTCTTCCGGCCATTCCTGCCACGAACGCCCGTTGAAACGCTCCTTGAGAACCCGGTAACAGGCGTAGCTGCGTATCCAAAACGCGTTTGTCTCCACATAAAGCCGGAATGTTTTATCGCGGCTGGGAGGATTTTTTTGAAAAATTTTCCATAGGAGCTCGAGCTTGGCGCGTTTAATCCGGTAATCCACGGAAGGAGGGTGAATTTTAAAACGCGCTTTGAGCCGCGCGATTTCTTTTTCAAACGGGACCAGAGATACCCTGGAAAGGTCGGTCAGA
>JAHFFL010000140.1:587-3489 GCA_023247955.1 Candidatus Omnitrophota bacterium | reverse complement strand
AATCCCGACTTGTACCCGCCCAAAACCACCAGCGGAATCATCGTCATCAAAATCCACCCGCCAAAACCAACGAACGTCATCCCTGTCTTGATCGCCCTCCTAATGGAAGTATCTCCGAAAAAACTCAAAGGAAGGCTGATCATCCTGGAGACTGTTGGGTTCTGGATAAAGCGATAATTTGCAGTTGATACCACGCGCGAGCCGGCTCCAGTTTTGCCTTTAAAAAACCTGGCTCTCTGCTTTTCAATCCTTGTTTTTAGGAAATCGCGGCGGCGTATAAGCTGATCCGCAATTTTCCGAACTTTCGCCGTTTCTACTGCAGGCGTCTTTTGTTCTAAAGCGTTGACGGTCCACTGAACGACGGCGAGAGCGCGTTCAGCCCGCCGGAGACTCCGTTCCGCCTTTTTCAATACCTCTTGGGCAAAGTAAACTCTTGCCTCCTTCTCTCTGGTTTTAGCCTCGCCTTTGCGTCTTATGCCAACGAATTTATTTGCAAACCTAAACAATGACACGTTTTCTAGTATTTTTTTATCACCACGGTAACGAGGCAGACGCGCATAAAACTCCCCTTGCGTCAAATAAGCGCTGGCTTCCAAAAAATAGCGCAAAGGATCGGAAGGATCCCCGACAAAAGAGAGTTTCAAATTGGTTGGGACTTCTATGCCTTGAAGCGGCACAAGGTCATCAGACTTGGAGTCATAAAACCAGTGGTGATCCATTTCATGGATCATTACGGCTGCCGGTGAATCGGATACCTGCGACATCAGTACATTGATCCATATCGCATGCCGCCTTTGGCGCCGCATATAACCCAGATGTTTCGATTCGGAGTCTCTCTCATACTTCACAAAAAAGATAAATTTAATATGCTTAAGAAGCCTTTGGATAACGAAATTCGGTTGTGTTTTGCGAATCAACGTGACGGCGTCTTCGATATGCTTTAAGGCGTAAGCGGTCGAACCTTCAGGTACGTTAAAAACGCGGATATCGGTGCCCTCAATTTTGAGCGCGGAATGGTATGCGTTCTTGCCTGCATCAATTCGCCGGCCAATGATCCGTAAATTGTACAAAACAATCACGTGGGGGACGCTCTTACGCGTCATGAGTTTTTCAATTCTTTCGATCGGTCCTTCAATCGAAATCGTCTCAGGCGAAGCCCGCAATATGTCCAACTCATCGGGCGACATATTCTTTAATTTGCTTTCAAGACCGATTACTTCAGTCGTGATTTCGGAATTTTCTTGGTGGACTTTCGTCTTTTGCAAATCGGCCAGCATTTTTTCAAGCCTTTCGATCACATCACCAGTCGCGGCGCGCGAGCCGAGGGACGGGATTTTTTTGGCCAAAGGCGGAACTTCCAAACTTTTGACTTTTTCGCGCGTCTTTTTGTAACGCCGCCCGAGCCAGTTCGCGATTTCCAAAATCTCTTTCCCTGCCTTTTTTCCGTCCAGCCGCCTCACAATGAACCGCACCACGCCGAGCGTGCGCCTCGAATTTTGAAGGTCGGTCTTCGCGAGTTCACGCACGCTCTCAAGGGCCTGGCGCCAATCCGGATATTGGGACACGTCTGCCAATTCGGCCTTTTTAGTCGCGTTGAACACATTCACCCAGAATTCCGCCGATCCCGGGTACGCGCTGGCCTCGACGAAATAACTCGCAGGGTTGCCGGTGCCGTACCCGACAAAACGGAGGCGCCGGGCCTTGGGGACTTCGATCCCCAGAAGCTTAAAACTCCGATGCAATTTGCCGCGCAAGGCGGCCAAACCAAGGTGATCGACCTCATGCACGATCACTTCCGCGAATATGTCGTAGGCGTCCAGGGTATCGACGCCCACCTGAACCGTATGATCCACGTCGGGAAAAATCGCCGCATGGTGATCGCTGATATTCTCCAGAACAAACCATTTGGCGTATTTGAGGACCCGATCATAAACGTGCCGGGGCTGTGTCTTGCGGATCAGATCGAGCGCCTCTTTGATTTTTTGGGGCGCGGCGGGAAGTTTCGCCTTGACCTTCGCCGGCGCTCGGGGATCCACAGCCACTCTCATTTGGGTGCCCGGCACTTTAAGATTTGCCGCATAGGCTTCGACCGCGGGCCCGATCTCTTCCGATAGAATTTTGAGCGGGCGGCGGATCCGCGCGAGATAGAACGGCAAACCGGCATCGAGACCATCACGAACAGCCTGGGCCGCGTAGACCGTCGGCGGCCAGTCATAAAAAATGAATGCAGTCTGCTCGGCGGACAGACCCTTGGACTCCTTTTCGATCTTCCGTAAATAGGGTTCGATCGTCGCAGCGGACCGTTTTCCGGCTGTTTCCTCTCTCACTTCCCGAATCATGCCCTGGATATTTTTCCAGCGTCTGCCCGCGGCGCGCGAGCCGGGGGCGGTTCCGGCCGATCTCGTGCCCACGGCCTCGGCAACGTAAATCTCGATCCCGATGATCCGGCCGGTGAGGTCGCGTTTGGCGGAACGAAGGGATTCGCGATGCCCCAGATCAAAATCGGCGTCGGCGAGCGCCTTCCGTATCTCCGCGTCCGAATAGGGATAATACATCGTGCGCCGGATTTCCTCCGGATCATCGCGGCCTCCCGGGGGGTACGTCACGACGAGGACATGGCCGCCGGTCTTGACGACGCGGCGAGCCTCCCGCAAGGCGTCCGCCATCCGCATGTGGCCGATCGACTCGACGAACAGCACCGCGTCAAAAGAAGCGTCGGGGAACGGAAGGCGGTGGGCGTCCGCCCGCACCGCCTTGATCCCCCGCTTGAGGGCCTCTTCCAGATTCTTGGGACTCAGGTCCGCGATCACCGGGTCGTGCCCGGCGTCCTTCAGGTCGGACTCCAGCTCGCCTCTTCCCCCACCCACCGAGAGGATCTTCCGATGTGGCCCCATGGCGGAAA
>JAHFFL010000140.1:0-577 GCA_023247955.1 Candidatus Omnitrophota bacterium | reverse complement strand
GCCCCCACTTGCGGCCCTGATCGTCAAACCCTTCAAAGTGCTTCACCATTTTCTTGATGGAAAAATCGTAATGCCCCGACGCGGATCCGGTCCCGGCCTTCGTGGAGGCGGCCCACTCCAGGAGATCGTAAGCGGGATCTTTCAGCCGACCCAGCAGATAAGGCGGAGTCAGCGCCAAATAATCCAAATAGTCCCGGACGGCGGCGCGATAGCGTATCGCCCGAAGGGCCGCCGCGCGGACCGTGTCTTGGCCAAGCGCCCCCGCCTGATCGAGCGCGACGTGCAAATTCCACATGTGGGCGTCGATTCGGGACTCGGCCCCGGGGGCGGAAGCCCGCGCCATATCGAGCGAAATCCGGCTGACGAGCCTTTTGATCTCGCGCAGTTGGCCCTTGGGGGAACGCCAGGCATCCTTCTTCGAGACGCGGATTTGGACGGCCGTGTCGTCGAGGTCCTCCGCCGGTCCGACCGGCAGCGGCCTGCCGTCCGCGCCGTACTTGAAGCGCGGAACGCGGATCGGCGCCCCTTCCCGAATCACGCCCGCTTCGGAACCCGACCGGATGAGCGTCACCGGACC
>JAHFFL010000139.1 GCA_023247955.1 Candidatus Omnitrophota bacterium | reverse complement strand
TCCGAAAAAGATTTTTTGGTGTTCTTGTGGAGATTGGAGATCGCGATGCGCGACGCCAGCAGCGCGTAGTCGGGATGTTTAGCGGTCAGCGAGGCTGCGATCTCCGCGGCGAGGTTGTCAAGCTCGGTGGTCGTGACGCCGTCGTAAATTCCCTGGATCACTTTCTTCGCGACGTCGGCGGGGTCCACGTGTTTCGGATCCAGCGAGTAGCAGAGACGCTCTACCCTTGCGGTGACCTTGTCGAACTTGACGGACTCACGCCTTCCATCCCGCTTAATGACTAGCATGATAGCCTCCGATTGATCCTACGTCGGCGCTGGGTCGCGCCTCCTCAGGATAAATTTGCACGGGCGACTTGGCGTCGCTACGCTCCGCAAGTCGCGTGCTCATTTAGAAATCCGCGTCCAGACTGAAGGAGTATCCTTCTTTGCTGCCGTTATTCATGACCCCCGCTTTTTGATACTCCCCGACCCGTTTTTCAAAAAAGTTGGTCTTGCCCTGAAGCGAGATAAGCTCCATAAAATCAAACGGATTGGCGGCCTGGAATTTTTTCGGGTAGCCGAGCGCCCCGATCAGGCGGTCGGCGACAAACTCGATGTACTGGCACATCAGCTTGGCGTTCATGCCGATCAGGTCCACTGGAATTGCGTCGACGACAAACTCCTTCTCTATCGCCACGGCGTCACCGATAATCTCATAAACCCTCTCGGCAGGTAATTTATGGAGAAGCTCCTGCGTATAGAGGAGGCAGGCAAAATCGCAGTGAAGCCCCTCGTCCCGGGAAATAAGCTCGTTCGAGAAAGAAAGCCCCGGCATAATCCCGCGCTTCTTAAGCCAGAAAATCGAGCAAAAACTCCCGGAAAAGAAAATCCCCTCGACGGCCGCGAACGCCACGAGCCGCTCGGCAAAACTCCCGTTTGCGATCCAGCGCAGCGCCCACTCGGCCTTTTTCTTGACGCAGGGCACGGTTTCCACGGCGTGGAAGAGCTTGTCCTTTTCGGCGGCGTCCTTCACGTAGGTGTCGATGAGAAGCGAATACATCTCCGAGTGGATGTTTTCCATCATGATCTGGAAACCATAAAAACACCGCGCCTCGGGGACCTGCACCTCGCGGGCGAAATTGACCGCGAGATTCTCGTTCACGATGCCGTCCGACGCCGCGAAAAAAGCGAGCACATGCGTGACAAAATGCCGCTCCCCCGCGCTCATCCTCTCCCAGTCCTTCAGGTCATGCGACAGATCGACTTCCTCGGCCGTCCAGAAGCTGGCCTCGGCCTTTTTGTACATGTTCCAAATCTCGTTGTGTTTGATGGGAAAAAGGACAAAACGGTCTTTGTTTTCTTTGAGGATGGGTTCCATAGGTAAGGGTAAGTCTAATTCAGCGTCAACAATCTGTCAATAAAAAATACAATATATTGTGGTTTTTTTGAAATTTTAAACTTGACAGCCACTAGGGGGAACGCTGGGTCTTGGTTTACTTCAGTACACCAGCCTTCCGCCCAAGTGCCCGGTGAGAATCGTGAGTCCTACGCTCAAAAAAACGCCAAAGACGTAAAAATAAAACGCGGGTTTTTCCCACACGCTCCGACCGCGCCTCCATCGCCAGACCAGACGCAAAAAACCAACGGAGAAAAGCGCGATCGCCGCGAAAAAATGCGGGCGGATCATCGGGGCCAAACGTCCGGCGTCCACGACCCCGGCCAGCATCACGAGCGGCATTGCCGACATCGCGAGCTTGAGCGTCAAAAACGCGAAGCGCTCGTAGGCCTCATCCTTCTTCCATGCCCAAAGCGCGAGTAAGAACGCTTCAAGTATGAAAAACGCGACCGGGAAATGATTGAGATAAGGGTGAAAAACTAAGCGCGCGGGCCCATCCACACTAAGCGACTATCTTCTTGAGCGCCGCCGCGCTCACGGCGTACTTCGCCGGATTCTTCTCAAATTTTCCGGCGCACATCTTGCAACATAGGTTGTACACGACGCCGCCGTGCGCGTAGGGGTACGGCTCTCCCATCGCTCCACCGAGCTTCTCCCCCGACACCGGGCAAATCTGATTGTTCAACGTTACGGTGCCGTCCTCCGCCCGCACCGGCGCTGCCTCAAGCGCCTTGACCCTGGAATCGGACGCATCCCCCGCCATGGATGCGCCGTGGTGCTCGTGAGAATCTCCTCCAGCCCACGCGATTCCCACAATCCCCAGATAATTCGACAATACCACTGCCACAGCCAGTTGAATCACTCTTCGACACATGACATCCTCCTTTTTTTTAGATCGTTTTTCGGTTTACTTCAAAATTCCATTTCCAATGCATATAAACCGGCGGATAGACAAGCAGTTCCATCACAAAACTCGTGATCAGGCCGCCGATCATGGGTGCTGCGATGCGTTTCATGACATCCGCACCGGTCCCCATGGACCACATAATGGGCAAAAGGCCGAGCATCGCGGCCATCACGGTCATCATCTTCGGGCGGATTCTTTTCACAGCGCCATGAATAATGGCATCTTCCAGATCTTTTTTGGTTTTCATCTTTCCCGCTTTCACCGCGTCGTGATAAGACATATCAAGGTACATCAGCATAAATACACCCGTCTCGGCGTCGAGACCCATCAGAGCGATCATCCCCACCCAGGTCGCAATCGAGACGTTGTACCCCAAAAAATACAGGAACCAGATCGCCCCGATCAGTGAAAATGGGACGGCCAAAAGCACAATGCCGGTTTTCACCCACGATTTCGTATTCATATAAAGAAGGAGGACAATCAAGAAAAACGTGATTGGCACGACGAGCATGAGCGTTTTCTTGACGCGCATCATGTTTTCATATTGCCCGCTCCAGTAAAGAAAATACCCTTCGGGCACTTTCACCTCTTTCGTGACAATCTTTTTGGCCTCTTCCACATAGCCGCCAATGTCACGACCCGCGATGTCGACGTACACATACCCCGAAAGACGTCCATTCTCGTCGCGTATCATCGCTGGACCTTGAACGAGCTCGATGTCGGCGAGCTCGGCTAAAGGCACCTGAGCCCCTGCCTTCATCGGCACAAGCACGCGTTTTAGAGCGTCCACATCCTCGCGGAATTCCCGCGCATACCGCACGTTAATCGCGTAACGCTCGCGCCCCTCAACAGTCGTGGAGATATTTTCTCCGCCGATTGCCGACAAAATCACCATCTCCACGTCTTCGACTGAAAGACCGTAGCGCGCGAGTTCTTCTCTTTTAATGTTGAAATCGACAAAATAACCGCCGGTCACGCGCTCGGCATAAACGCTGCGGGTCCCCTTCACGTCCCGAAGGGTTTGCTCCACACGCAGGCCGATTTTTTCTATTTCCTTCAAATCCGCGCCGTAAATCTTGACTCCGATCGGCGTGCGAATACCGGTGGAGAGCATGTCGATTCTGTTTTTAATGGGCATGGTCCACGCGTTCGACACGCCCGGAAATTGCAGCTTCTTGTCCATGTCGTCGATGAGATCCTCGTAAGTAATCCTATCTCGTCGCAGGTGGCG
>JAHFFL010000138.1 GCA_023247955.1 Candidatus Omnitrophota bacterium | reverse complement strand
GCCCCAAAAGCATTTGGCGCTACCGAGAGCTTTTGCCGATAGACGGCGAGCCGACCGTCGGTTTCCACGCGGGGTTCACGCCGCTTTTCCGCGCCGATAATCTCGCGCGCGAGCTCGGCATGAAAGAACTCTATATCAAAGACGACTCGGTATGCCATCCTACACTTTCTTTTAAAGACCGCGTGGTCGCCGTGGCGCTGACCAAGGCCAAAGAACTGGGATTTAGCACCGTGGCCTGCGCCTCGACGGGAAATCTCGCGGGCTCGGTGAGCGCCCAAGCCGCCTGGGCAGGCCTTAACCGTTTTATTTTTATCCCGGCGGATCTCGAGCTCGGAAAAATCGTCGGGTCTCTCACCTACGCGCCGAATCTCATCGCCGTGGACGGCAACTATGACGATGTGAACCGCCTCTGCGCCGAGATCGCGGCCAGATACCGCTGGGCCTTTGTGAATATTAATATTCGTCCTTACTATGCCGAAGGGTCGAAGACTTACGGTTTTGAAGTGATGGAACAGCTCGGGTGGAAAACGCCGCGCCATGTCATCGTGCCGGTCGCGAGCGGGTCACTTTTGGTTAAAATCTGGAAGGCCTTCAATGAATTCAAAAAACTCGGACTGATCAGCGAGTTAAATTCCAAAATTTACGGAGCGCAGGCCGAAGGTTGTTCGCCCGTCGTGACCGCGTTCCGGCAGAAAAGCGAGATCATCAAGCCGGTGAAGCCCAAGACGATCGCGAAATCGCTGGCGATCGGCAATCCCGCCGACGGGCCGTACGCGCTGGACGCGATCAAGGAAAGCGACGGCAGTGCCGAGTGCGTGACCGACCAGGAGATTATTGAAGCAATTAAACTGCTCGCCCGCACCGAAGGGATTTTCACCGAGACCGCGGGCGGCGTCACGATGGCGACGGCTAAAAAACTCATCGACACCGGAGTGATCCCGAAGAGCGAATCTTGTGTCATCTGCATCACCGGCAACGGGCTCAAGACCCAGGAGGCCGTCACCGGCCACATCGGCAAACCGTACCAGATCAAACCGAGCCTCGAATCTTTTGAAAAGACCTTGAGGGCCGAGACGAAAATAAAGGAGGAAGTATGGCAGTCAAAGTAAGAATCCCCACCCCTTTGCAAAAACTCACGGGCAACCAAAGCGAGCTGCAGTGCGACGCGTCTTCGATCAACGCAATGCTGGCCGAGCTCGAGAAGAAACATCCAGGCATCAAGGAACGGATTTGTGATTCCGAAGGCAAACTGCGGCGCTTTGTGAATATTTATGTGAATGAAGAGGACATCCGTTTTTTGCAGGGCCAGGACACCCCGTTGAAATCCGGCGACGATATCTCCATCATCCCGGCTATCGCTGGAGGAGCATCGAAAGATGCTCCGAAAGCCCGCCACGATGTGTGGAGGGCTGGAGGGGCCCCTACGGTCAAGAAACGCGTGACGCTCGTATTTCCGCCGGACCAAATCAAAGAACCCGCCGTTTTCATGATGGCTAAAAAGTTTGACATCATTCCGAATATCCGTAAGGCGCGCGTCACGGAAACCATCGGCGAGATGACGCTGGAGCTCGAGGGCAGCGAGAAGAATCTCACCGAGGGGATACGGTACCTCGAGTCCCGCGGGATTAAAGTGGAGTCCGTGGCCGGCGACAGCGCGCTTTAAAAAGTGTCATGCTGAGACGCATCTCACTCCTCGCAATGACAACGTGGTTCCCGGTCCTGGCGTTTATCGCGGGTTACCGGGGGACCGACTGGGTATTCCGGGTGAAGGGTGTGGCTCTGCCGTTTGAGCCGACGGGGGTAGCCGTCGGCGCGGCTCTGGCCTTTTGGGCGCTTGGGATTGTCGGTTTGATCAAGCGCTTCGTCCATCGAAAAGGGAAGGGAGACCCCATGAAAAAATTATTCAGCATCGCGCTTATTTTTTTAGGCGTCATGGCGTCCGGCGCATTATTTGCAGCGGACGATGGAGATGGAAATGCACCTGTCCTGCGATCGGATTCGGAAAAGCTGGACCTTATTTTAAATAAACTCGAGGAAATCAAGATGGAGCTTCAGATCGTGAAGATCCGGGCCACACAAAAATGATGAACTCAACTGTCATTGCGAGGAGCGTTAGCGACGAAGCAATCTCTGTGTGCATAGATTGCTTCGCGGAGTTTATCCCGAGCGCAGTCGAGGGGCTCGCAATGACATGAAGTTTTCGACGCGAACTTTGTACGGTCTAAAAGCGGTACTTTTGCTCGCCAGCCGCTTCGGGCAAGGTTCGCTTTCCGTCTCCCAGATCGCGAAAAACCAGGGGATCTCCGTCGCTTACCTCGAACAAATTTTAAATTCCTTAAAGAAGAAAGGCCTTGTCAAAAGCGTGCGCGGCCCGCAGGGTGGGTATATGCTGGCTAAGAAACCTTCTGAGATTACCCTGGAGAGTCTTTTTTATACGTTGCAGGAAAAGAACGGCACGAAAGTCAACGGGACGCTGCGGGTGACGGCGGAAATGGATGAAGTGGCCGCCGCGGATTTTATTTTTTGGAAAAAACTGCAATCTTCGATCAACACGGGCTTGTCGGAAACGACGCTGGAGGACCTTCTGGACGAGGCCAGACGCTACAAAAAATCGAAAGCCAACCCTTCGCGTTATACCTTCAATATTTGAATCGGGCCCGACGTGTTTACGGGTAGGCCGGCGGGTCGGCGCAATAACTTCTGTAAACGAAAGTTTGGGACATGCCGCGGACGGAGTTTGGGGATTGGCCCAGTGGTACTTCTGCGTGACTGGTCCCCGTGATGGTGGTCGACACCGGTTTTCCATCCGCACAGGAGATGTCGATGTACGAATCGCCCGCCAGCGTTTGGGCACTGCATCTTCCCGTGCCGCTTGTGGAAAGACACGTCCAACTCGTTCCTGGGACGGTCGTCTGGGACCAACTGATGATGCCGGTGGCTCTCTGAGGAGGGAGATCGGACCAGCGCGCCACACCTGCCGTATCCGAAGTGAGCACCCGATTGGCGGCCTGCGTTCCATCCGCCATTCTGATTTTACCGGCTACGTCCAGCTTGGCCGCCGCGTTCGGAGTGGTCGTGCCTATCCCCACGCGGGCCGTCGAGGCGGAACCGGTAGCGAGCACCGTCCGGCCCGTGCTTGAAAGTTCAACGTAATCCCCTTCAGGCGAGGGGACGTAGCCCACGACTTTTTCCTCGGCATGGGAAAACCGCGAAGAGCAAATTATAGCAACCGTAACCACAAGCGGCATTAATTTTTTCACGTTTGTCCTTTTGTCCTATTTAATTTCTATAGTTTATTGGCGTTCGTTTATACCACAGCCACAATTCGAGCGCCTTTGCAGGTAATTCCAGCTCTGTTATTGTCCGCTCCGCCGCAATTGTCGCCTTCTCTCATCGTGATGCATTTTTGATTTCTTCCACCGGATCTCACTTGGGCGCCGTCGGGCGGATCACGGTAGTCGTCAATCAGGTCGCCATCCATGTAATCCGCGACATAACTGCCGTCCGGCCTTTTGGCATCGCA
>JAHFFL010000137.1 GCA_023247955.1 Candidatus Omnitrophota bacterium | reverse complement strand
GGAGTTCTGCCGACGCTGAGCGTCGCGGGTTCTCGGTTGCTTTTGGAAGACGGTTCCTCCATGCGCTTTGCCGAGAAGACGGTGGAGGCGAGGGAATTGTGGGACTGCGAGACGTTTGAACAGCTCGTGTCAGGCGCCCAGCAGGAATCGGTGGTGTGGGGGGATTGGGAATTCAGAAGACCGATTGACGAACAGCAGAGCGATGAGAAATTTTTGATGCAGCGCTCTTTGGGCGACAAGGCGTCCGTGCATTTGAAGCAGCTCGACCAAGAGGAACCGCCTTCCCGCGACCCTGACGTCGATCACCTGGAATTGGGTTTTGAGTACCACCTCCGGGCCAAGGATTCGATTAAACTAGAGCTCCGGGAAGAAGAGCGTATTGTCGGGGTGGAACGGAAAGTAAAATTTTAATTTCGCGAGCCGAAAGGGAGTCCGTTGAAATCCGTCGTTGAAAAATTCGGGAAATACGCCATCAATGCGGTGACTTACACCGGCGGGACTTTTTCCCTCTTCATTGAAACGCTCTTTTGGATCGCCGTGCCGCCGTTCAGGCCCCGCCAAATCTATGAGCAGATGATACGTATCGGCGTGGATTCGCTGCCGATTTGCACGCTGACGAGTTTTTTTATCGGTGTCGTGATCGCGTTCCAAAGCGCCTATCAGATGCTTAAGGTGGGCGCGCAGATGTATATTCCAAGTTTGGTGTCCATCTCCATCACCCGCGAAATCGGGCCGGTGCTGACGGCGCTGGTCGTGGCCGGAAGGGTGGGGGCGGCGATTACCGCGGAGCTCGGAAGCATGAAGGTCACCGAGCAGATCGACGCGCTTGAGACGCTCGCGGCCCCGCCGGTGAAGTACCTGATCGCCCCTCGTTTTATCGCGCTTTTCACGATGCTGCCGCTTCTGACCGTGTATGCTGATTTCATAGGGATTTGCGGAGGGTATCTCGTCTCCGTTTACAAGCTGGGTTTGTCCCACTCCCTGTATATCAAGATGACCTTCTCTCCGCTTGTGCTTAAAGATATTTTCACAGGACTATTCAAGTCTTTGGTTTTTTCAGCTATTATATGCATTGTCGCCTGCTTTGAGGGAATGCGCGTCGAAGGCGGCGCGGAGGGCGTGGGACTGGCGACGACACGCGCGGTGGTCATGTCGTTTATCCTGACCATCGTGTCGGACGCGTTATTCACCGTGCTCTTTTATTTCATCACTTAAACAAAAGCGCCGAAGATGATAGAAGCGGTCAATGTTTGCAAATCGTTCAACAACCACCGGGTACTCAACCGTCTGGACCTGAAGATCAACGAGGGTGAGACGCTCGTGATTATCGGCCGGTCGGGTTGCGGCAAGAGCGTGTTTTTGAGGCATGTGATCGGGCTCATGAGGCCGGAAAGCGGGCAACTGCTGGTGGACGGTGTGGATATCGCAAAACTTTCTCTGAAACAACTGAATCAGCTCCGCATGCGCTTTGGTATGCTGTTTCAGGCGTCGGCCCTTTTTGATTCAATGACGGTCGGTGAAAACGTGGGATTCGCGCTGATCGAGCACACGACACTCAGCGGCCAGGCCATCCGCGAGCGCGTGGAAGAGGCGTTGCAGCTGGTGGGACTCAAAGGCATTCAGGAGCTAAAGCCGTCGGAGCTGTCGGGAGGCATGAAGAAGCGGGTGGCGCTGGCGCGCGCGATTTGCATGCGGCCGGAGATCCTGCTTTATGACGAGCCCACGACGGGTCTGGATCCGATCATGGCGGATGCGATCAACGATTTGATCATCCAGCTTCACGACAAATTAAAAGTAACCTCAGTGGTGGTCACCCATGACATGGTCAGCGCATACAAGATTGGGACACGGATCGCGATGATGTACCAGGGGCAAATTCTTCAGATGGGCACGCCGCAGGAAATAAAGAACACGACACACCCGGTGGTGAAGCAGTTTATCACGGGTTCTGCCATGGGACCGATCACGGACATCCAGTTCAAAAGTCTTGGACAATTGGAAGAAGAAAGATCATGAGGGGAGGTTTGGCGGAATGAGGAAAGTCGGTCTTGAGTTCAGGGTAGGAATTTTTGTGCTCGTGGCTTTGGCGATACTCGCGGGACTCGTGATGAAGACAGGTGATTTTTACCTGAAGCCCGGTTACACGGTCCGCTTCATTTTCAGTTTTGTGAGCGGGATCGATTCGGGCTCGCCGGTGCGTCTGGCCGGCGTGAATGTCGGCGAGGTGAAGCAAATCCATGTGGTGCGTGATTCCGAGGGTCAGACCCAGGTGGAGGTGATCGCCTGGATTGCCCAGGGCGCCTATATCGAGGAGGACGCGGAGGCGCGGATCAACACGTTGGGGCTGCTCGGGGAAAAATACGTCGAGGTTTTGCCCGGCACCAGCGGCGCCAAGACCCTTTCCGACGGCGGGACATTGGTCGGAAAAACGCCTGTCGTGATGGAAAAGATCACGGAGTCAGGCAACCGGCTGATCAACAAGCTGGAGACAACCGTGGACCACGTGAAAGAAATTGTCTCGGACCCCGAATTCAAGGCATCGGTGAAAAATACGTTTGTCGATGCCGACAAGTTTACCCGTAATTTAATGGAAGCCAGCGATGATTTAAAAGACGCGGCCAAGTCCGCGCGCATTGTTTTGGTCCAGATACGGGAAGGCAAAGGCACCATTGGCCGGCTTTTCATGGACGACACGATCGCGAAGGATTTCGAGGCCCTGGTCAAAGACCTCAGAGCGCATCCGTGGAAACTCCTGAAGAAAGACTAGCCGACGGCTTGGCGGGGCCGCGATGACGTTTGGTCTTATACGTGTTCTATTCATCCTAACCAGCTCCATCGTCGGTTATCAGATCGGCGATGCCTATCAAAGTGCGGGGCATTCTTCCTCGCTGATCGGGATGGCGGTGGGCACCGCCATTTCACTGATCGTGATCCTGGTCGAACGGGGACTCGGTAAGGTCTCTTTGCGGGGGCTGACCGCGGCGGTGTTTGGCCTGGTCCTCGCGCTCATGATTTCCCGCTTTTTCACCGGCGCTATCGATCTGATCCCGGAGCTTGGCCGGGGAACCGCCGCCTCGATGAAGCTCTCGCTCGTGCTGGTTCTTTGCTATCTCGGCATGGTGCTTTCGATGCGCGGCCGTGATGAATTCAATTTGATCGTCCCTTACGTGAAGTTTGAGCGCAGGGACCAGAAGGATTCGGTGCTTATCCTGGATACGAGCGTGATCATCGATGGCCGTATCCTGGATATCTGCCAAACCAAATTTTTGGAAGGCCGCATCGTGATCCCCCGTTTCGTGCTCAAAGAGTTGCAGCAGATCGCCGATTCGCAGGAGCCGTTGAAACGCAACCGCGGCCGCCGCGGCCTTGACATCCTTAACAAACTCAAGAAAAACCAAAGGCTTAGTCTCAAGATTCATGAGGAGGATTTTCCCGAGACGACGGCCGTCGACGAGAAGCTTGTCAAACTCGCGAAGGTGCTTGACGCGAAAATCGTGACCAACGACTTCAACCTCAACAAAGTCGCCGAGTTTCAGGGCGTGATGATCTTAAACATCAACGAACTCGCGGGCGCTTTGAGGCCCGTCGTGCTGCCTGGTGAAGTTTTTGAGGTCCGCCTTACAAAAGAGGG